>JAHDWY010000597.1 GCA_023384315.1 Candidatus Hydrogenedentota bacterium
CAGCTGCTCGGGCCGCAGCATGCCGAAGACGCTTGCGGCCGATCGCGTGACGGACGAAGCCGGGAAGTGTGGCCTTACCGGGTTGCTGAACAACGCGGGCGTGAGCATCAACGGCCCATTGGAGTTCCTGCCTATCGAGGATCTCCGCCGGCAACTGGAGGTCAACGTCGTCGGACAGGTCGCGGTGACGCAAGCCTTTCTCCCGCTCATCCGCAAGGCGCAGGGGAGAATCGTCAACATCGGTTCGATTGCGGGCCGCATGTCCATGGCCATTGGCGGACCGTACAGTGCGTCGAAGTTCGCGATGGAAGCGCTGACCGACTCGCTGCGGATGGAATTGCGATCATGGGGGATCGAGGTCGTCATTATTGAACCGGGCGCCATCCATACGCCCATCTGGGAGAAGTCGCTGGGTGCGGCGGAGGAACGCATTGCGAAGCTTCCGCCGCAAACGCGCGAGTATTACGGGACGCTCATCAAGAAGGCAAAAAAGGCAGCGCTGTTGAGTGCGGGCAAGGCGCTGCCGGTGGACGAGGTTTCGCGCGTGGTCGAGCACGCGTTCTGTTCGCCGCGGCCGCGCACGCGATACGTCGTGGGACGCGACGCCAAGATACAGTGCCTGTTGACCTACCTTCCGGATCGGTGGCGCGACCGGCTCATTCTCAAGTATCTGGACAGTTGCGTCTGATCGCTACGCACGGGTAGCCAAATCCGAAATTCGAAGCACAAAATCCGAAACAGATTCGAATGACCAACACCTGAAAGAAATTGCTTGCGTTTTGGTCTTCCGCGCGAGGGTGCCTGGCGGAATGTTTCCCCGTGATTCAGACTCGAAAACGGCGCGAAAACATGGTACCGTTCCTTCGCTGTTCCCGGTGCAATTGGAGTTATCCAATGAAAGTCACGTCTTCGTATACGGGAAGTGTGTCCCATCCACTTGAACAGGAAATCACGTGGCGCCCCGCGATGAATTTTGCAGCGGGCGTGGATGACAACAATCCGTGGTATTTTCACGACGAACGCGAGGAAGGCATCATCGCGCCGCCCATGTTGAGCGTGGCGCTGACGTGGCCATTTGGGAAGGATGCGGACCAATACTGGGACGCGGACAAGTTTCCGCTGGAGTTGTTGGTCCGTCAGGTGCACTACATGGAGACTATCGAGTTTCATCGCGTCATGCGGCCCGGCGACAAGCTGATCATCGTGGCCGATCTCGCGTCGGTCATGCCCCATCGCGCAGGCACTTTTCTCACGATCCGCTGTCGCGCGATCGACGCCAGCGGTGAGCCGGTGTTTACCGAATACGCGGGGTCCCTTTTGCGCGGTGTGAAGTGTACCGACAAGGGAGCGGGTGCGGAGAATGTTCCGGAGGTTCCGAAACTCGATCGCGACGGGCCGCCGTTATGGGAAGAAGAACTGCACGTTCATCCGCTGGCGGCGCATGTGTACGACGGGTGCGCGGACATCTTCAATCCCATACACACCTCGACGAAGTTCGCCAAATCCGTCGGCCTCCCCGGCACCATCGTACATGGAACCTGCACCTTATCCTGGGCCTTGCGCGATATCGTCAATCGCGAAGCCGGCGGGGACCCCCGCCGATTGAAGCGCGTCAGTTGCCGGTTTTCGGGCATGGTCAAGCCCGATACGAATATCACGTTGCGTCTGCTTGGCAAAACCGAGAACGACACCATGGATCAGGCCTTCTTCGAAATCGAAAACGCCGACGGTAAGAACGCCATCAGTGACGGATACGTCGAACTGCACAAGGACGGGGTCTGAATCGTGCCGGATTTATCCCTCACCTGGCAGTACGTGGAGCACTGGGCGGAACGTTGCCCATACCGGGAAGCCATTGCCTTCGTCGGTGAACGGCGCGACTACGGCTGGCTCAGGGATCAGATGGACTTGGTCGCGAAGGCCTTCCTCGAAGCGGGCGTGGAGAAGGGAGACCGCGTTGGACTGCTGTCCATGGCGCGGCCGGAATTTCTGACCACGTACATGGCCGCTAACAAGGTGGGCGCCATGTGGTTTGGGCTGTCGCCCAAGTTCCGGCTGGACGAGCTTCGCTTCATCATTGCGGACTGTAAGCCCACGGTGCTGGTGGCGGTCCGCTCCTATCTCGACCGTGACTTCGGCGAAGATCTGACTGCCCTGGCACGTGAGTTTTCTTTTCTCAAAAAGATCCTCGTCATTGGCGACCCCGTCGAGGGCACCGAGGCGTTCGAGCCGTACGTCATGAAACCCCGCCCCGAGCTAGATCAGGCGCTTGCGAGACGTGCCGCTGAGATCGCGCCCGAGGACGAAGCGCTGCTCATGTACACGTCGGGTTCGACGGGAAAGCCGAAAGGGGTCGTCCATACCCATGCCAGTATCCTGGCGAATCTGGCCGTGCAAGCGCGCGCCTTCGGTATGGGCGAAGGCGTGCGCGGATTGCTCCACTTTCCCATCAACCATGTGGCGGCGGACGTGGAAATCGGGTACGCCTGCGTGTACGCCGGCGGCACCTGCGTGATGATGGAACGGTTCGACCCGGCGGCGACGTTGGAAACCGTCGCGCGCGAGCGGGTCCACGTCTTCGGGCAAGTCCCCGCCATGTTCCTGATGGAGTTCGGGGTGCCCACGTTTTCTGACACGGACTGGAGTCATGTGACCGCGTTTATCTGGTCCGGCTCCGCGGCTCCGGCGTTGGTGGTCGATGTGTTGACCGGTATTGCCGAGAAAGTGGGCGCGAACGTATTGACGGGGTACGGCACGACGGAGATGTGCGGGTTCGTCAGCTACACCAACCCCGGCGACAGCAAGGAGCGGTTGCTGCACAGCGCGGGCAAGTGCGCGCCGGAGTTCGAACTCCGGATTGTCGATGACAACCGCGAACCGATTCCGGCGGGGGAGATCGGTGAAATTGCCGTGCGCGGACCCTTCCTTATGAAGGGCTACTACAACCGGCCCGACCTAACGGCGGAGGTCATGGACGCGGAGGGCTGGTACTACTCCGGCGATCTGGCGTCCATGGATGCGGACGGCTATATCCACATCGCGGGGCGCAAGTCCGAGATGTTCATCAGCGGCGGCGAAAACGTATACCCCCGGGAGATCGAAGATATCATCGAGTCCTATCCCGGCGTGCTCATGGCGGCCGTCGTTGCCGCGCCCGACCCGACGTTTCAAGAAGTGGGTCATGCCTACGTCATGCCCTACCCCGGCCGCGAAATCGATGCCGCCGCCCTCGCCACCCACTGCCGCGAACGCCTCGCGAATTTCAAAGTGCCCAAGCGCTTTGAAGTGAGCTCAAACCTGCCCATGTTGCCGACCGGCAAAATCGACAAACGGGCACTACGCGATTCGAACGGCTAAAGTATTCAACAATCGCGATTGTGGTGGATGCG
>JAHDWY010000598.1 GCA_023384315.1 Candidatus Hydrogenedentota bacterium
AGTCCGAGTTCAACCCCATCGACTTCAATGAGGATACCGACTCACCGCTGGACGATCAGCTCAAGCTGCAAGCCTTGGAGACGCCCATTTTCGGGTCGAATGCCCAGGAACTTGATGAAGAGACCGGGTTTCTCAAGCCCTCCGAAGAGAGCGAATCCAGCATGGGCATCGGAGAGACCCCTGTCTATGAGGCGCCCTCATGGTCGGTGCCGATTCGAACCGTGGATTTCTCCTACTTCGACGGGCTCGAATGGGTAGACGAGTGGGATTCGCAACTCGTGGGCCGGATCCCGTGGTGCGTTCGCGTGCGCATCAACTTCGCCCGCACCGAAGAGCAAATCGAGGAAGAGAAACGCGAACGTCTCGACATTCTCGAGTACCCAGACTTCGACATGGTCGTTCCGCTTCCGCCAGGGTTGGGCACGACACAGGACGCACGATCCTTACAGGAACTCTCCGAGCTTTCCGACGAAGAGATTGGCGACGTCAGAAACCCGGCCGAAGAGGAAGCGCAAGAACCCGATCAGGTAATTGGGTCCCCGGATGGCGGGGCCAATTCCCAGCGCGGAGGCAGACGCGGGGGACGGAGTCTTGGTGGAGGCATCTCGCAATGAGAAATCGCGGGCCGCACCACAATCGAAAGCGTGATGAAGGCGTCGCGCTGCTGTTGACCTTGCTCTTCGTCGTCTTGTTGACCGCCCTCGTCGTCGAGTACGTGTACGAAACCCAGGTGGAGACTGCGGTGGTAGACGCCCATCTCCGCGATTTTGAAGCCATGACCGCCGCCAAATCCGGTGTCATGGCCGGACTCTCGCTGGTCGTCGCGGATACCTTTGCGCTCCCCGGGCAAACTGTGGCCGACGGCGGCGCAGCATCCTTGTCCGGCGCTACGGGAGAGTCCATTTCCGGCGGCATTGCCTACGACAGTCTCGACGAGCCCTGGGCTTACGGGGTGCCTTTTCAGCCCTTCAACGATGCGGTCATGGAATGTTCCATATCCGACGAGTACGGCAAGCTGAACTTGAACGCGCTCTTCAACACACGATCCGAAACCGGCGACGCGGACTTGGCTCTGGAGCAGACCTTGCGGTATTTGTTTACCGAGCGCGGCGCTGACGAGGATGTCACCGATGCGATTCTTGATTGGCTGGACCCCGATGACGACCCCAGACCGCTTGGCGCGGAGTACGATTACTACCAGTCCCTCGAGACACCTTACACGTGTAAGAATGGGCCCATGACATCTGTCGAGGAACTGTTGCTGGTTCGAGGGATGACGCCGGAACTCTATTTCGGCGATCCGGCGCTGGAACAGCTTCCCCTTCCCGAGCTGTTGACCACCAACGGCCATACCTCCGGCCGGATCAACTTGAACACGGCGCAGTACGAATTGCTGCTGGCCCTCGGCGAGGCCATCGGCATGCCGGGGCTCGCTGATATCGCCATTCAGGAGCGAGAATTGAGCCCCTTCGTCAGTATCGAAGACATCGAAAGCCGGGGCGTAGTGCCGACAGAGGCCGAAAACGAGGAAGGCGAAACGGAACAGGTGCGCCCCTTCGTCGTGAACAGCAACGTCTTCCGCATTCGGGGCAACGGGCTCTCGGGCGATGGACGCGTGCGGATTGAAGTCCTGCTATGGCGGGATGCACAGTTGGGTCCGGAAGGCTTCCGGATTCTTCAGTGGAGAGAGCTGCGATGAAACTTTCGGCAAAGATTGCCGCACTAGAATTGGATGGCGACGAGGTGCGAGTCGCGGTCGTGAAGACCGGCGGCCGGCACCCGGCGGTTTTAGAAGCGCAGGTCGCGCGGGTTCGTGACACCACGCCGGAAGTACGGCGCAACTCCCTCGTGCAAGCGATCGGCGAGGCGGCCGGACGCCTCAAGACGAAGCCTGCGTTGTATGTACTGTGCGTCGGCTGTCATCAAAGTATCGTTCGCGCGTTGACGATCCCCTTCAAGGGGAGCCGAAAAGTTGCGGCGGCGGTAGCCTTCGAGCTGGAACCCTTTCTGGCCGTTCCCATTGAGGACCTCGTCGTCGATCATGGCACGATTCGCGAAGTCGAAGGCGAAACAGAAGTCCTCGCCGTGGGCGTTCGGACGAGTTTGTTGGCGGAGCAGATTGAGCTGATCCAAGAGGCCGGCATCAACGTCGAGGGGATTACCTTGGATGTGGCGGGTCTGACCAGCCTCTGGATGGGGCGGCGCAAAAGCGTCGCCGGGCTTCACGCGATCCTGCACGTGCGCGCGAACACCGCGATTCTGACCATTACCTTCAACCGGTCGATCGCCTTCTTCCGTCCCTTGGCGATTCCCGTGTCCCGTATACGGGAAGAGCCGCAGGCGGTGGCTCGCGAGGTCCGGAACTCGCTTCGGGCCTTCTCCGCCAACTGGCGGGGCGACGAGATTATCTCCGAACTCACCGTGACGGGCATCGACCTCGCTCCGGCCGAGCGGGATGAATTTGAAGGCAGTCTTCAATGTGCCGTTCACTATGAGAGTCTTGTTGACGATCTCAAGGGCACAGCCGCACTCACGGCGGTTCCCGTGGATACCGTTTTGCCGGAGGAAGGCGAACCCGGGCAAGTCTATCCGGAATCCCTGGCCGTCGCGCCTGACGAGTGGGCGGCGGTCCTGGGCGCCGCCTTCTCTTCCGCCGGCGGCGGGGTCAGTTTCGAATTGCGTAAGGGCATTCTGGAGCCTCCAAACGCTATGAAAAACATGGTGTTGCACGGGGCCTTCTCCGCCGCGCTCCTGGCACTTGCCGCGATCGGATTCGCCGCCTATTGCGTCCTCGATTACCGGAGCAATCAGGCCGAAATTGAACGCGCCGGCACGGAGATATGGCGCATTTACTCCGAGACGTTTCCGAACTCCGAGATCGTTCAAAGCGGTCGGCTGCCCACGGACATCGGCGGGATTCAGAGCATCCAGGCGATGCAGGACGCCTACGAAAAGGAGATGGCCACAGGCACGCGATTGCCCGTGGATCTGCTCACCCGCCCAAACTTCCTGGAAATTCTCAAGGAGGTCAGCACGACCCTGCCCGGCGACACCGTCAAGGTGACCGACATTACGATCCGCGACAACCGGGGGCAAAGTCAGACGCTCACGATTGAGGGTGAAGTTGACGAAGTCGCCGCGCTGAACCAAGCCTTTGACGAATTGAAGCAATCGACTTTGATGCAGGTGAGTGAAGAGCCGATCCGGCAGACCATTCCCGGCGGCAAGACTGCCTTTACGATTACTGCGACCATATAGCGGCCCACTCGGCTTTTGGGAGGATAGAACTTGTGCCGAAACTGAACCTGCAGCCCCGCGAACGCGCTGTCGTCATCCTTGGCGCAGTCGCCCTGGTGGCCATCGTTTTGTACTGGGGATTCCAAGG
>JAHDWY010000599.1:0-689 GCA_023384315.1 Candidatus Hydrogenedentota bacterium
GGCGTTCGACCGCGTGGAGACGGCCGCGTGGCAAGGCACTCTGTTACAATGGGGTGAGTACGCGCTGAAAGGCATTCTGATCATCCTGGCCTTCTTCGTCGTCCGGTATCTTGTGATGCGGGCCGCGGTCAGTCAGGACCAGGTCAAGGAGGAGGTCCACCTCGAAATCCAGCGGGCCACGCCGGAAGAGCGGCGGCGGCAAGAGATCGCGCAAGAGGTGGAGCGCGTTTCGCAAGATCAACCCGAAGCGGTGGCCTCGTTGCTCCGCACGTGGTTGAGCGAGACCGAGGAGTAGAACGACGGCTAATCCACGCCACCAACTGATCAACCTCGATGGCCGAACAAAAGCGGCCATCTTTCTGGCCTGCCTGGGTCCCCAGGTGGCGAGCAAGGTCATGTCCAAGCTGAGCGAAGAAGAAATCGAGCAGCTTACGCTGGACTTGTCGAGCCTGGGAACGGTCGAGCCGGAGATGCGCGAGGCGATCGTCGAGGAATTCCACCAGATGTACGTGGCGAACCGGTACGTCACGGCGGGCGGCATCGAGTATGCCCGCCACGTACTGGAAACGGCCTTGGGACCGGAGCGCGCGCTGGAGATCCTGACGCGCTTGCAGAGCAGTTTGCAGGAGGTCCCCTTCGAGTTTTTGAAACGCGCGGATCCTTCGCAGATCTGCACGTTCATCCAGGAC
>JAHDWY010000599.1:699-3385 GCA_023384315.1 Candidatus Hydrogenedentota bacterium
GATTCTCGCCCACCTCGCGCCGAACGTGGCCAGTATCGTGCTTTCGGCATTGCCCCAGGAAATTCGCGCGGACGTGGTGCTCCGAATTGCGTCCATGGACCGCACACCGCCGGAGATTGTGCGTGAAGTGGAGCGCGTGCTCGAACGCAAGATGGCGTCGGTGTTCAGCCAGGGATTCACCTTCGCGGGCGGCGTAAAGGAAGTCGCAGAGATCCTGAACAGCATCGATCGCGGCACGGAAAAGTCCATCATGGCTGAACTCGAGGAGCGCGACCCGGAGCTCGCGGACGAAATCGCGCGGCTGATGTTCACCTTTGACGACCTGATCCACGTCGATGACAGCGGCATCCAGAAGGCGTTGCGGGAAATCGAACAACGCGACCTCGCGCTGGCGTTGAAGACTGCCAACGAGGACTTGAGCGAAAAAATACTCCACAACATGTCCGAGCGCGCCCGCGAAATGATCAAGGAAGAGATGGAATACATGGGTCCGGTCCGTCTGCGTACGGTGGAAGAGGCCCAACAGAAGATTGTCAGCGTGATTCGGCGGCTCGAAGAATCCGGAGACGTCGTCATATCCCGCGGGGGCGGGACGGACGAGATCGTCGTCTAGTCGTTGCATTGAGATGCGGACTGGGCGCGCCGCGCGAATACACGCGGCACCACGACAGGAAGAGTGCCGTTGGGCAAGATTATTAAATCCGCCGAAGACAAGGCCACGAACTGCTCGCCATTTCAGCGCGACGCCTTGGAGCACTTTTCGGCGTCGTCGTTCACGGACGACGCGGGGGGATTCGATCCCAGCGCCGTGATTGCCGAGGTCCAGGCCGAAGCGGAACAGATCCGCCAGGAGGCTCAGGAACAAGGATACGCGGAGGGTCTGGAGGCCGGACAGGAAGCCGCGCGACAAGAATTGGCGTCCGCCATTCAGGGACTCGCGGCGGCGTCGGACGCGATCCAGCAATCGCACGAAGAATACGTGGCGAATCTGGAGCCGGAGATGTTGCGCCTGGTCCGCTACATTACGGAGCAGGTAATCCGGCGCGAAATCCGGGGCGATTTGGACATCATACAGAATACCATCCGTGCGGCCTTGAAGAACGTGCTGGACCGGGAACACACAGTTGTTCGTTTGAATCCCGAGGATCTCGATGCGCTTACCGAAGCGGGAATCGATCCTGCTGCGATGCTGAGCAAGTATGAACGGCTGGAACTGGCGCCCGACGACTCGGTGACGCGCGGCGGTTGTGTCGTGGAAAGCCGGACCTTGTCGGTCGATGCCCAACTCGACACGCAGTTGCAGCGAATTTTCGAAGCGTTAACGGACTGAACCATTGGCACACCTGAACGCAGACGCCTGCATCGAACGCATCCGGGGGACGCGGCCTATCGCGGTCTACGGAAAAGTCGTGGACGTGGTGGGGCTGACCATCGAGGCCACAGGGCCGCCCATGCACATCGGCGACTTGTGCTACGTGGAACCGCCCCGCGGGGGCGAAGCGATTCCCGTCGAGGTGGTGGGTTTCCGCGGCAGCCGGATGCTTCTGATGCCACTGGGCGACATGGCAGGTATCGCGCCCAATAGTGTCGTCCACCCCACGTTTAAACCCCAGATGGTTCGCACGGGCCTGGACCTTTTGGGCCGCGTCATCGGCAGCATGGGGGCGGCCATCGACGGCAGGCCCGATCCGCTGGGGTCGCACAAAATCCCCCTCATGGCTTCGCCGCCGGGACCCTTGGTGCGGCAGCGCATCACCGAACCGCTGGCAACCGGGGTGCGTGCCATCGACGCCTGTATCACCTGCGGCAAGGGCCAACGCATGGGCATCCTCGCCGGCAGCGGCGTCGGCAAGAGCAAGCTGATAGGCATGGTCGCACGCAACACGAATGCGGACGTAAATGTCATTGCGCTCATAGGCGAACGGGGCCGCGAAGTTCGCGATTTCGTGGAAGCCGACCTTGGGCCGGAAGGGCTGGCGCGTTCCGTGGTCGTAGTGGCGACCTCCGACGAGCCCGCGCTGATGCGTATCAAAGGCGCCTACCTCGCCACGGCTATCGCGGAATGGTTTCGCGACCAGGGGGCGGATGTGTTGCTCATGATGGACTCGATCACGCGGTTCGCGATGGCGCAGCGCGAAGTCGGGCTGGCGGTCGGAGAGCCCCCTACTACGAAGGGCTATCCACCATCGGTGTACGCCCTCCTCCCCCGCCTGTTGGAACGCGCGGGACACGCAGAATCCGGCAGTATCACCGGCATCTATACAGTGCTTGTCGAAGCGGACGATTTGAACGATCCCATCGGCGACGCTGTGCGCAGTATTCTGGACGGTCATGTGGCGCTGTCGCGCGACTTGGCTACGCGCAACCATTACCCGGCCATCGACGTGCTGGAAAGTGTCAGCCGTTGCATGATTGACGTTACGACGGACCAACGGCAGCAACTGGCGGGCGAGCTTCGCCGCGTGTTGGCGACGTACCGGGACGCCGAGGATTTGGTCAATATTGGCGCATACGTGGATGGAAGCAATCCGGAGATCGACCGCGCGATTCGGCTTCTCCCCTCCCTGCGATTGTTTCTCCAGCAAGGACTGGTAGAATCGACACCGTTCGAGGAGATTGACGGCATGCTCCAGAAGGCGTTGAAAGGGTAGCGACGATGGCGCGGCGGCGGCGAATCAATTTCGAC
>JAHDWY010000600.1:0-2925 GCA_023384315.1 Candidatus Hydrogenedentota bacterium
GGAACGGTCGGCGGGGAAGACCGCTTGAAGATCCTTGAAGAACTACTGGAGCAATCCTCCAATGACCTTGCGTACCTGAAAACGATCCGCATGATCGCCCTGCACGGTGCGAACGCCGTCCCGATGCTGGAACGGGAGATCGAACGCAATGACGGGTTGCGAAAGTACGCATTGATCAAGTCGCTCGGCGGTGTTCCTGGACCGGAGAGCGCCGCACGATTGGAGTTGCTGTTTCGGGACCCCGCGTCCCGGCATTTGGTGGCCTATGCCTTGTGCGAAGTGCCTCCCCGAGAGGACCTCATGAATCTATATATAGATCTGGTCCGAACGGACAGCTGTTCGTCCGTGTTGGCGCGCGCATACGAGGCGTTCCTCCAGTTCGAACCCAAGAAGGCCGAACTTGCGTTTGTGCGTATGCGGGAGGCGCCGCGGACGATTCTCCATTTTGCGGCGGCGACGCGTGGACTCCGCGCCGTCCACGGGGTCCCGTTTTCGGAGGATCTGGAGAACGCGGGCAGCGCCTTGCGTGTCGCCCGGTACTTTATTGCGTCACAAACCCACGTTCATGGGGACGTCGATCAAGCGAGAAGCCTCTTAACCGGCACGACCGACGTAGAGGCTGCAATAATCATTGCGCTCGAAGCGGCGGCAGCCGACCATCGCCAGGGTTTGTCATTGAAGCAGAGCCCCGGGGCAGATGTCCTTCTTGCGCTTCCCGAAACGCGCGTGACCCCCTTGCTCACCGTACTGGCGTCTGTCGTCACGGACGATGGGTCACGGGCTTTCGCTCGAGAAGTCCTGGAACATTGCAGCAATCACGCCGAGCATTCCGCAGTTGCTCAAATTGCCCGGGCTTCGATCTGACCGCTCTGTTATACTTTGCGCCATGCGTAAACCACATCGAGTGATCGAAGCCATTCGTCTGCCCGGTTGCACGCCCTATCCGCATGGACTTGATTTGCAGCGCGAACGCCGGGTCGCGGTCGAGGCAGGTGAGGCGGACAACGCGTTGTTCGTACTGGAACACGAACCAGTATTCACCCTGGGCCGAAATTTTGAGCGGGAAAACCTGCTCCTGGCCGAAGATGTTCTGGCGGCTCGGGGAATTTCGGTGTACCAGGCAGACCGCGGCGGTGACGTGACCTATCATGGTCCCGGACAGTTGGTGGCCTACCCCATCTTGAACTTGCGTGAGTGGAAGCTGTCGATTCGCTGGTATCTCCGCTCGCTCGAGCAGGTGCTAATCCGTCAACTGGCCGAGTACGGTCTGACTGGAGAGCGTATCGACGGGTTCACGGGCGTATGGGTTGAAGGCGAGAAAATTGCCGCAATTGGTGTCGGCATTCATGACTGGGTGACGTACCACGGTGTCGCGCTCAACGTGGATCCCGACATGAGCCACTTCGGATACATCGTGCCATGCGGCATCCGCGACAAACCGGTCACTTCCTTGCGGAAACTGTTGGGCCACGCGCCGGAGCTAGACACGGTTGCGGACGATTTCGAGCGCGCGTTTCGCGAGTACTTTGAGAATTGGAGCGACGAAGGGGACATCGACGGTTAACCGAACGTTCAAGCCGAGCGAGGAACCGCCGCGCCAATGCCGCGCGGCTTAGAAGGGCCACATGATCGGAATCAAGATGACCGCCGAGATCCAGAGAATGAGTTCGAGGGGGAGTCCTACGCGGAGGAAGTCCGTGAACCGGTAACCGCCGGGGCCGTATACCATGAGATTGGTTTGATACCCGATGGGCGACATGAAGCTGGCCGATGCCGCGAACATGACCGCCATGACGAATGGCCTGGGATTCACGCCGTATTGCTCTGCAATGGCCACGGCGAAGGGAAACATGAGTACGGCGGCGGCGTTGTTCGTGACAGCCTCCGTGATTATGCTGGTCAGCAGGTAAATGGCTGCGAGCAGGACGTAAGGCCCCCATGCGCCGAAATTCCCAACAAGAAACCCGGCCACTTCTGTCACAACGCCCGAAGTTCTGAGCGCCTCGCCCAAGCCGAAGGACGCGCCGATCGTGACCAGCGTCTGCCAGTCCAAACTTTGCCTCGCGTCTCCCGTGGAAATGCAACGGGTAACGACCATGAGGCCCGCAACGATAAACGCTGCGACTACGATACTGACGTATCCTGTCGCCATCAGCACGATCAATGCCGCCAGAAGTCCGATGGAAAGCCCCGCCTTTTCGTGGCGCACGGGCCGTGAATCTTCGATACCGCTGACGAGATAGAAATCCGGGTCATTGCGATGGACGCTGAGGAAGTGGGGACCGGTCTGCAGCAACAAGGTATCGCCGGCGCGGAGGACGATATCCCCCACTCTGCCGTGGAGGCGTTCCCCTCCGCGGTGCACGGCGACGACCGCAGCGTTGTACCGCGCGCGAAAGTCCGAATCGCGAATTGTCTTGCCGACAACGGGCGAGGTGGCGGACACGACGGCTTCGCTGAGCATTCGCCCACGCTGTTTCAGCGAATGCGCTTCATACCCGTCGTCTGCAATGGGAACGAGACCTTGAACGCGCTCGAGGTCGATGATGGTGTTCACTTCCCCCGTAAAGGTAAGAACGTCGCCTTCGGCGAGGGTGCGGTCCGGGCGGACAGGCGAAATGACCTCTTCGCTGCGAAGAATCTCGATGAGGAAGAGCCCGCGCAGACGTCGAAGTCCTGCTGCCTCGACGGTCTTGCCAATCAGTGAGCAGCCCGGCTCTACGCGCAGGTCCACCAGATACTCGCGTGCCGTCTGCGTCATTTTCTCGATGAAGTCTTTTCGGTCGGGGATGAGGCGATATCCGATGAAGTACAGGTACAGAATGCCGATGATCGCGTAGGGAACGCCTACCCAGCTCAACTCGAAGAGTCCAATGGGCGACAGGTTGGGGTTGTGCCCCGGGTCCAAGTCCATTTCGCGACGGA
>JAHDWY010000600.1:2935-3384 GCA_023384315.1 Candidatus Hydrogenedentota bacterium
AGGGTGCAGGTGCCTCCCAGTATCGTCAGGTACGAAAGGGGTATGAGCAGGCGCGACGGTGATAAGCCATTCTTGGCGCACCACCGGGTGATGATCGGGATGAACATGGCCACGATGGGCGTGTTATTCAGGAAAGCTGACATGCCGGTCACGCTGCCCGCGAGCCGGATCAGGACACCCCGTTCGGTTCGCGCTCGGCCGAGGACGAGTCCGCCAATCGTGTCTAGTGCGCCCGTCTCCCGCAGCGCGGCGGCAACTACAAACAGGGCCGCAACGGTAAGCATGCCTTCATTCGAGAATCCCGCGAACGCTTGCGCGGGAGAGATAATACCGGTCAAGGTGAGCATTACCGTTGCGCCGAGAAGAACCGCGTCAGGAGGGAGATTGCGAACCAGGCCGACAAGTACGGCGCCAAGAGTCAGAACGGTGAACCAGGCCTGCCAGGTATT
>JAHDWY010000601.1 GCA_023384315.1 Candidatus Hydrogenedentota bacterium
CTTCAAACGTTCAACCTGCCGCCCGTGGACCCCACCGCCCGCCGTCCTCAAGGGCAGCCATGGGCCTACATCGGTTGCTATGAAAACACGCTGTTCGGCGGCTACGGATTCATGGCGTTCTCCGATCTGCTTGACAGCAGGAAGGACGAGTATTCGATCTGGACGGACTTCGATACCAGTGCGAGCAAAGCGATCATCGCCTTTGACCGGTACACCGGCGAGCAACGGTGGCGCGTTGACGCGGTCCATGGTTTTCTTCACAACGGGATCGCGGTCGGCCGAGGCATCATGTACTGCCTCGACCGCTTGCCGCTGTTTCTCGAAGACCAACTCGAACGCCGGGGGATTGAGCCGCCCGGCAACTACAGACTCATCGCGATTGACGTTTCGAGCGGGCAGATTCTATGGGAAAAGAACCAGGATGTGTTCGGGTCATTCCTGGCCTATTCCGAGGAAGACGACGTCTTGCTCCAGTCCACCCGGCCGTCAAGAGACATGACCGAAGGTGAGGACGGAGCGCGCATGCTCGCCTACACCGGCGCCAGTGGCCGGAAGCTATGGGATACCGATACTACGTATTCTTCCGTTCCCATGTTGCACAACGGCCGTGTCGTGACTCAGGACGGCATGCTCGCGCTGCACACCGGGGAACCCGTAATGCGTGTGAATCCGCTTACCGGCATCGAAGAACCCTGGACATGGCAACGGCACTACGGATGCAACTATCCCATTGCCAGCGAGCACCTGCTCACGTTTCGTTCGGCCGCTGCAGGCTTCTACGATTTCGAGCATGACGGCGGAACGGGCAACTTCGGAGGTTTCAAGTCGAGTTGTTCCTCCAATCTCGTCGCAGCGGACGGCGTCCTCAACGCGCCCGACTATACCCGGACGTGCAGTTGCAGCTACCAGAACCAGACGTCCCTGGCGATGGTCCATATGCCGGAATCCGAACTGTGGACATTCAACGCATACACCACCGGCAACGCACCGGTGACACGCGTGGGTATTAACTTCGGCGCGCCGGGCGATCGGCGTGCAGATGACGGTACGCTTTGGTTGGACTATCCCAGCGTGGGAGGGCCCTCGCCGGAGATTCCGGTCGAGATCACGTATGCCGAATCGGAACCGGAACTCTTTCGTCATCATTCGTCGGAGTTCGGTGGTGCGGGTTTTCCTTGGGTAAACGCGTCCGGCGTTGCGAATGTGAAGTCTTTGCGCCTCACGCTTGCGGAAGGTGGGAGCAAGGAGCGGCCCTACACGGTCCGCCTGCACTTTGCCGAGCCCGAAGCAGCCAAACCCGGAGTACGGGTCTTTGATGTCACTCTGCAAGGAACGAAAGTGCTTGAACAGTTCGACATCATTCGCGAAGCCGGTCACGATCGCCACGGCGTGGTAAAAGAGTTCAGAAGCATTCTCGTGAAGTCCGTGCTGGATCTGGCATTCGAGCCGTCTGGTATCGGAACGCCCCTGCTGTGCGGTATCGAAGTGATCGCAGAGGGGGGATGATGCGGGGATTTGCATCGATCGCATGCGCATGGTGTGTGATTTTGGCACAGCCGGTCCTGGCGTGTGATGTGCCTGTGTTTCGCTACGCCCTCGAGCGTTGGCAACCCGACGCGTATGAGGTAGCCGTACTGCATGGGACGCCGCTGAGCGTGGATGACGCGGCACTCTGGCAGTCCATCACGCAGACCGCGTCCGCTCCGGATTCGCTGAACCTTCGCATTCGAGGCGCGGATTCTAAACGCGTTCCGGACCCAGGACTCGAAACCCGCTGGACGTCGGAAACGAATGGGGCCACGCCGTGGTTGGCCTTGTATTATCCGGCATCGGCCTCGCGGCAAAGCTACCTCTGGGCGGGTCCGATTACAAAGTCGAACTGCGAGGCCCTGTTGGACTCGCCAGCCCGGCGCTCGATCGCGGAAGCGCTCCTGGATGGCGAATCCGCAGTTTTTGTTTTGGTTGAATCCGGTGATGCAACGGCCGATGACGTTACCGCCGAAACCTTGGAGCGCGAGTTGGCTGCAGCCGAATCCACGCTCGAATTGCCCGGGCGGGTAGATGACGAAGTGCCGGACATCGACGAGCAGAAGGTCCGCATTGCCTTCTCCATGGAGCGCGTATCGCGCAAAGATCCCAGCGAGCAGATCTTTGTCGAGATGCTTCTCGGAAGCGAACCCGGCCTGCGCGCTATCAATGCGCCGATGGTGTTCCCCATCTATGGCCGGGGCCGTTCGCTGTATGCGTTGGCCGGAAAGGGTATCAACCCCAGAACCATTCGGCAGGCCTGCGCACTGGTTGCGGGCCCGTGCAGTTGCGACATCAAGGATGAGAATCCCGGCATCGACCTCCTTTTTGCCGTGAACTGGGATGCGCGCATTGACGAATTCTTGTTGGGAAACCCGGAACCGGCGGTAGTTCCTGGTCCGGCCCTGCTCCAAGCCTCCGATCCGAAGACTGCCGAAGGAAACAGCGAGAATGACGCGTCCACGGAGACGGTTGCGGTGGGTATCGCCAAAGACGCCATGATCGTCAGTGAAGAAGATGTTTCCCGTGGCCGGGCATTCTCTCCGCTAGTGAGTGTCGCGCTCGCCATTGCGGTCGCCATGGTTGCGGTGCTCGCGGGTTCAGTCGTGTTGGCGTTTCGGAAAGGCGGGAGGGAAGCATGAGTCTTTGGCGGCTAGTGCTTTGCGAAATCCGCTACCGCAAGATTGATTTCTGTGTGAGTGCCACCGTAGTTACGCTCGCCGTTGCTTTCTTTGTCGCGGTCATGACCTTGCTCAGGGCTCATGAAGCCAGGGCCGCAGACCTTGCCTCCATTCGACATGAAGAGACGCTCGCGCTAATGCGTGCCGTTGAAGACGATTACCGCAAGATTACACTGAAATCCGGATACAACGTTCTGATTCTGAGTCAAGACCAGAATCTCGCCGAATTCTATGCACAGGGATTTGCAACGAAGGTCATTCCGGAAACATACGTGACTCGGCTCGCGGAATCGCCGCTCGTCACGGTACGGCATCTGATGCCAACCTTGAGTGAGGCCATCGCCTGGCCCGGACGAGAAGATGTGCGAGTAATTCTGATGGGCGTGCGAAGCGAGATCTCGCAGACTCATCTCGATCCAAAGGCGCCCCTCTCGCAACCCGTCGAGCCGGGCGCCGCGCGATTGGGTCATGTGATTGCGACGCAACTGGGTCTCCATCCTGGCGATACCATTGACCTGCGAGATCACACATTCACAGTCGCGGAGATCCAATCCGAGCGGGGAAACGCGGACGACGTTACGGTCTGGTTGCACCTTGAGGACGCACAAGCGGTGCTCGGTGAACCTGGACGGATCAACGCCATCATGGCCTTG
>JAHDWY010000602.1:0-285 GCA_023384315.1 Candidatus Hydrogenedentota bacterium
TTGTTAATGAGCACGTCGATCGCGCCGCCCACCGCAGTGACTTCGTCCACCAGCGCTTTCACCTGTACGGGGTCGCCCAGGTCGGTGGCGATAAACCGCGCGTTCAAACCGCGGTCACAGAGGATTTCGACCCACTCCTCCCCCGCTTCCGCGTCAACGTCCGCGATGACCACAAATGCCCCGGACAAGGCAAAGGCCTGAGAGACTGCCTTGCCAATCCCCTGCGCGCCTCCGGTGACGATGATCGTCTCGTGTTGAAAACTCATAATGAGTCTTTGTGCTCAA
>JAHDWY010000602.1:295-3358 GCA_023384315.1 Candidatus Hydrogenedentota bacterium
AAAGTAGTGATTCTCAAACAGCATGAACGCTTCCGGAGCGACATCATTCAACGCAACGTCGATGACATTGATCGCCTCTGGTTGCGTTCCTTCCCACCAATCAATGATATCGGCCTCGTGCCCTGCCTGTCGAATGCTCGAAAGAACTGCGCGGAGCAGGCGGGTGGCGTCGATTTCATCCTGCCCTTCTTCGAACCAATCAACCGGCGCCATGAAACCCAGTTCCGGGGATGCAAGGTGCCTGAAGGTGCAGCTACAGTGCGACTTCGATCCAACGTACCATCGGTGTGGGAATTGCAGCAGACCTATACACCCCTCGCTATCTTCGTCGGAGAGTCGTCTGAACGAAACGAGTTCGGAGCTCTTCGCGCTCAAATCGATTGGAGAGTCTGTAGAAAGATAGACGTGGTAACACATATCCGATTCCAACCGCGTGTAACACAGAAGGTATCTCAGCCATTCGCGGATGCGAATTTACGAAAACGAACCTTCACGGGCCTTTTGGCCGACGAATCTGAACAGCGTTCTTCTGAAATTCGGATTCAGCAACGTGGACTCCCATGAAGGCCCACGCATCGACCGTCAGTTGCCACATCATGTTGAGGCATTCTTCGGGTGTGCCTGCGACTTCGTCTGCGCGAGCCTCGTCGGCCAGCGTACGTTTGACGACGACGGAACGTGATTGCAGCTTTTCCATAGGGGGATTGTATCCGTTGGGGACACGAAGTTCACGTTGATTTCACGAGTAAACCCGTCATTCTGAGCAAAGCGAAGAATCCCTATTCACCCGGCTCCTGGCCCGAGGGGATTCTTCGCTTCGTTCAGAATGACGATATCCGAAGGTCTTGGCGGCCGCTAGACCCGCAGCCCAATGCTATTCAGCTGGCAATACGTCCGCAGATCCTTCCCGTGGTTGCCGTAGAAGATGATCTGGTGCATGCCCTGGACGTTGCGGACGTCCTCGACTTCGTTGATGGTCATGCGGAGGTTGGTGCGGCAGCCGCCGGTGGGCGGGATTTCGGGGCAGTCGACGATGGTGCCGGTGTAGACGATCATCTCGGGGGCGTCGCCGGAGAAGTACTGCGCCAACGTGACCTCCTGGTCTCTCGGGAAGAGCACGCGCGGGACGCAGCCCCACCCGGCTTCGGCGTGGCTTCGGAGGATGTACGGTTCGGCCTTCGTGCCGGGCCCGTTCATGCACGAGGGACTCGTGCAGTGGGCGCCAAAGTAGAGGTTGTTGGCCGTGTCCATGGAGGCGTTCTGCTGGAAGCCAGGCCGGTTGTAGAGGTACTGGACGAGGAGCAGCGTCAGCGTCGGATTAAGGTCGGACTGGCAGCCCGCGGGAATCCCCATGTCGCGGAGCGTCATGAAGCCCATGCAGGGCGGCACGTGCTTGTGCGGCATCTGCAACCCGGGCAGGCAATTCATCATGAGCGCGTCGGCCTTCTCGTCGATCACGAGTTGATGGAGCGCATGATAGGCGCGCGCGGCGTCGACGATGTCTTGCTCGTTGGGTTCGACGATGTCCTTGGCGCCGTTGCGATACGCGTCCGCCAACTTGCGCACGGGCTCGGTGACTTCCGTGTTCGCGTATACATCATAGAAGCGCTGGTGCGGGACGTTCAGAATTTCCGTGCCAATCCTGGGCACGAAGGTCTGTTTCTCCGAATCGCCGTCAATGTTGATGATCCGGCTCTGCCGCATCCACGCCGTTGTGCGCACCATGACCAGCGCGCGCTCCACCGCGCCAAAGTCACCGGAGTTGATGAGGTACACCCCGGGCCGGTCCTGCACCTCACGGATGTGGTCGACAAGCAACACGCCGAGCGGCGCGAACACGACCACCGGGCATGGTGCGGAGTCGACGATTTGAAGCACGCGATTCCAGTGGCCTTTCTTGAACAGCACGAGAAGGATGCCATCGGGTTTCGCTGCGGCGGCTTGCTCGGCAAACTGGGCCGCATCGGCTTCGGTATCCACGTGACCGGGACGAACGTCGACCGTCATGTTCAGGTCCGTGGCCAGCTTCTGGAATTTGGCGGTGTAGTCCCGCTGCTGTCCTTCCGCGTTGAAGCCTGACCCGGGCCAACTGTAGTACCCCGCAGCGTCCAGTTGCGACGTGGGCGGATAAACGAATCCCGTGTACACCACGGCAGACTTGTTCCTCGCCATGGTGTCGCCCTGGACCGACTTTCCCGCGGCGGCCGCGGTCAGCGCTACGCCTCCCGCGGTCAGAGCGGATGCCTGCATGAACGCACGGCGCGATAGTTCGAAGTGTTCACCCTGAGAAGACATGGCAGTGTTCCCCCATGTGTGGCGTGCCCCCGCAATCATGGTAGACCGAATCAGGTCGTCTGGCAAGTGGCGTTTGGGGTAGAATGGCAGTGGCGCCGGTTTGGGGGAAAGCCACGCGTTGGCGCGTGGACCGGCGCAACGGGGGGCAATACCATGTGTTGCATGCACTTGAACCGGCGGCAATTTCTGGGGGTTTCCACGGGCGCTCTGGCAGGCGCGGCGTTGTTCGGTCCCATGGCAGGATTGGTCTCGGCGGCTCCGGCCTGGGCGGATGACTATTGGGACCCAGCGCGGCCCTATCAGCGGTGGACGCGGCCGACGCGGGTGCAACCGGTTCTCATGTACCGGACGCCGCAACGGCGCGAACAGACTTCCTGGAAATCCTGGGGCGGCGTGCAGACGCATGAAGCCGCGAACGAGGAAGCAAATCGGATCGCCGGTGAACTCGCGGACCTTGCCAAGCGCGCGGACTTTCCGCTCGAAATCCTGCCGGTCATCAAAGTGACCTCCGAAGAAGAAACCGCGAAGGCGCAGAACGTCGACGCGGAAGTCACCGTCCTCTACCCAGCCACCGGGTCCGGCAACATGCTGCGCGGGTGTGTGCGCCCAAACCGCACCATTGTCTTCGTCCGCCATCGGTCCGGTCCCTCCTACTACTGGTACGAAGCGCTGAGCACGCGCTACCTGAAACCCAACACGCTCGAGGAAGATCCGGAGAATCGGCCGCTTTCCGTGGACGATGTCGTCGTGGACGAGCCGGAGGAGTTG
>JAHDWY010000603.1 GCA_023384315.1 Candidatus Hydrogenedentota bacterium
CGAGCACAAGATTCAGGTTTGGACGTACAGCCCCGCGCAGGACACGCTGTGCGAGCAGGCGGGGCACATCGCGGGACGCCGGTATCACCAGTTCGATTTGGATATCGCGAAGGCGATGGCTTTCCACCGCGCGCAGAAAGAGGTGGCGACGTCTGGCGTAACGCCCTGAGGAGGTTAGGGAGCATCCTGCTCAAAGCCGAACTGGCATGTCTCCGCTACTCGGTTGCTGTGATATCGTTCCAAACGACGGCCGAGCGCCCGGCCAGGTCAGTCGTCGCCGCGCGGAGGCGATAGGTACCGGGAGCGTCGATGCGGATCTCGGCATTCACCTCATAGTTACGGTCGGGGTCCTCCGTAACGGTTCCCGGCACGATGGCGGGCACGCGGCAGGTGTAATCCTCTTCTTCGGGGCCGTAGAGTTCCCACGCCACCACCTGATTGTGATGGACGCCTTTCGCGTCTGGTTCGCGCGAGTAATATACCGGCGCGGAGCCTTCGCGCACCTGGGCTGTAGCCGTGATGGAGAACGGGGCCTTCCCGTTAGCGGTCGATAGTGCGAGGGCGAGTTGGGGAGACGCACCTTCCGGACGTTCCGGCATGCGCGGCCCGTCCAGTACGGATCGGGACGTTCCATCGATAATTTCCACTTTGCCGTCTTCGCGCACGCGCACGATCTCCCGATACCCGTCGGTCGAGATCGCGGGGAGATCCCAAAGCAGATCGAAGGCAATGCCCAGGCGCAGGCAACGTTCGATTTCCGTGAAGGCATTTCCCATGATCGTCCGGTAGGTATGACCTTCCGAATTGCGCCGCTCGAGATTCAGCTCGGTAATTCCCCAGAGGATGCCTTTCCCCATGTAGACGTGCCCCAGGTTGTATCCCGGCGGAAGGAGGATCACGACGTCGGCGGCGTTGCGTAGTCGTTCCAGGTCCCGGTTGGGGTATTGTTTAGCGTGCTCACGGAGTACGCGGGTCAGTGCGAGTACTTCACTGAAGGGTACGCAGGCCAGGCGTGCGTTGTCCCAGTAGAAGAACCGTGTCGCGCCCAAGTCGTAGGCACGGGTCAGAAATGCCGGGGACTCCCCGCGTTCCACACTGCCGTAGATGCTGATGCCCCATTCCTTATCGCTCGCCCGGGCTGCGCCCCGCAAGAATCCGATGATGATGTCGATGAAGTGATCCGAACCGGTCACGGGAATCTGGCAGCCGTAATTCATGTTCATGTCGGGCAACAGGCGTCGCGTGCCCACGTGTCCGGGCGGCTCAAAGACGATCGCATCCGGCGTATCGGGATGGAAAAGCAGCTGGTGCGCCGCCGAGCTGATCATCGTCTCCCAACTGTAGACGTTCGTCTGATCGAAGGACATCGATCCCAAGTCAACGTCTTCGCGTGCAGCCAGCCCCCGGATGAGTTCCGTGGGGGTGCCGGTCTCGATGACCTCCGCATAATGGGTTTTGAACGCATCCAGCGCAACGGCGGGGCTAATGGACTTGCGGAATAGGGGGTCTTCGGCCAACCGCGGCCGGAGAACGTGATCCCGTGTGACGACAGCGGGTTCGTTCAGGAACAGCGCGGGACCGATGTAGAGGGGATTGTAGAGGTCATCGGGGAAGACGATGTCCTTGCCCCCGACTCCCCAATAGAAGACACCCGCTTCTTTCGGCCATTCCAAATTGTCTGGAGGAGCGTTGAAACAGTTCAGGCCCGCATCGATCATGGCCGCGTAATCGTCGGGAGTCAGCGGGATATACTCGTATTCCGAGTCGTCGAACCGGCGCGTCTCATCGGCTTGGCGGGTGTTGTGGGGAAGCCCCGTCAGCACATCCGGACGCAAGGTGACCAATCTCATTTCGGCCGGTGGCGCGACGGGTTCTCCAAGCGCGCGGGATCTACGCACGTATTGGTGGCCAAGGTACTCGATCGACGGGGGAAACAGATCGTCAGGTTTTAGTGTATCCGACGAGGAGAAAGGACGGGGGAGAAGATAGGGCCAGGCGCCATTGGTGGGGAGGAGTGCGCGCGTAGTCAACCGATGGCGGTATTCCACGGGCCGGTCTTCGCCGGATTGTAGGACATAGCGGAGCGCGGATGCCTGGGCCGATTTCAGGTCGCTTGATGGCCATCCCTGGCTCAGTAACCACAGCCGGAACTGACTCCCGTTTGCCGTGACCGCGTTGAGATGAAGCCATTGCCCCACTGCGTCGTTCCACTTATCCACAGGACCCAAGTTCATGGTCAGTTCGATGACGTTGGCGGGTTTGGCTGAATCGGATTGTTCGAGTGCGTACGTTGCGGTCAGGCCCGGCGGTCCGATTGGGGGAACGGCTTGCGCGATGCCGCGTTCGGCGCCGGTCCCGATTATTGTCGCAAGAATGAGCAGTCGCGTAACGTTCTTCATCATCTCACTCCAGACCTTCTTTGAACGGACGGGGGATTGAAGTGCCCACGCTGTTGCCGCATTGACGCCAATCGCACCGGAAACCCGGGTCACAACAGCAACCCCAAGATTACCTGCGCGTACAGGCGGTGGCCGAAGTCGTTAGGGTGGTTTACGCCGTTGCCGGTGAAGGAGGTGAAGGGCTTGTATTTCAGCAATTCCTGCCAGATCGACGTTACATCGGCGACGGCGATGCCTTCGCGGGAGAGTTCCAGCAGTCCTTCGCGGTAGGCCTCGTAATGTTCGGTGGAGGTTGCGGTCCATTCGGGGTTACCGGTCATGGTGGCCACGAAGATGAACTCGGCGCTGGGATTCCCGGCGCGGATGGCGTCCATGATGGCGAGGTTGTTCGCGATGTAGGTTTCCCGTTCGACACGGCCGGAGGCGTCGTTCATGCCGAAGGCGATAATCGCCAGATCCGGCTTGGCTTTGGCCACCTCGGGGGCCACTTCGACGCCCCAGCCCGTCGCCTTGCCGCCGACGGAAAAGTTCTTGAAGGTGACCGGACATCCGAACTGTTGGCGCAAGCGTTCTGAAACCAGCCAACCAAAGTAGGGCATGAAGGGGGGCGCACTGACGAAACCTGAAGCGTTGCCGCCGGTGGCGATGCTGTCGCCGAGCAATACAATGGTGAGGGGTTGGCCGGATTGGATTTTTTCGCGCGTGCGCGGCAACTCGTTTACCGCAGGCTCAGGGACGTATGCGCCGCGTTTTTCCCAGAGTCCCGGCTCGTGCGTGTAGGTAACCTCGACTTGTTGGTCGTGGTAGAAGTGGCCTTCGCCGAAGAGCATGTGCCGGTCGCTGTCCCGTTTTGCAGGATAGGAATTCTCCGCGCCGGCCGGCGGGTACATCTCGTCGCGCGTGCGGTAGAAGATGCGGGACCCTTCCGGAAGCAGCAGCTTTGCGCTGTCTTCACT
>JAHDWY010000604.1:0-2482 GCA_023384315.1 Candidatus Hydrogenedentota bacterium
AGGTAGGTCCATTCGCCCTCTTCTGTAGGAGCACATCGCAGACGCCATGTTTCATCGCCGTCGTAGAACCCTTCCACCTGAAGCGTCTTTCCCGATGGCGACGTGAACTCACCGGCGATGGTGGTGTCCCGCGACAGGTTTTCAACGTGTGCCCGTCCGCGCAACTCGAACTCGTGTATCTGCCAGCGCGCGACGGTCACCGGAGGGGACTCCCTTACGGGCGCGGCGTTCGATTCAAGCAGGAGCAGCGACGCGGGAAACGCTCTCGCAAAGGCTGCTCCAAACTGACGGGAATTCTCCGCCGGATCGCCTTCGTCACGTCCCCACCAGGGAATTTCCCATCCCCATATGTGCGAACCATACTGGTTCGCAGCGTATCCATGGATGTTGGAGTTTGGAGTTTTGCGGTTGAACCAATTGTGGCGATTCGGCGCCCAGTCATTGTCCCAACGCTGTCCTACGGCCCGCGGCGACGGAAGACGTTGGGTGAGCAAATCCCATCCCCGGCGGCTTGGCTTGCCATTCTCGGAGTCCGTGTAGAAGGCGACACAGAAGTCGCGCGGCGCGGTCCAGTTGTGCCATGCGACGCAATAGTGGGGCCGCAGGCGATCAACCGTCGCAAACGTCAGGCGACCTGTCGCCGTCTTGTGCGGATCAGGAAAATCGTACCCGCCGCGATACTCATAACCCAGGGCGACGCCGTCGACATTGGTCATCGGATGCAGGACAAAAACAAACCTGCGCCGCATCTCCGCCGCATCCTCCGACAACAATTGCCTGACGGCCCCTTCCATCGCAAACGAGGAGAAGGTCTCATAAGCATGCTCGCGAGTATGCCAGAAGATCGTGCGTTTATTTCGCGCAGGCACAGACGGGTCCGTAATGGTCAGTTCCCAATGCTCGCGGCCGCCGTCGCTTTGGCCGATCAGTTCTTTCTTGAGATACGGATGTGGCGCGAGCGAGGAGACAAAGGCGAGATAGTCGGCGTACGGATACCACGGTCCGAGCCCCACCTTTGTGTCGCCGTTAGGCACGCTGAACTTGACCGTCGCCACCCAGCCCGAGGTCGTGCCGTCGATACGCCGCCACGGTTCCCCCGGGCGTTGGATGTAGATGAAATCGCGCTTCGGCATGCCGCCGTAGTACGAGAAGTCGAAGTTGATCCGGGTGCCATTTCCCGACAGATCCAGATGAAGCTGCACATCCGCCGGGCTGCCGGGGTTGTGAACCATCACGTCGATGCGCGAAAGGGCATGAGTCAGAGGACTCTTCCCTTCCTCAACAACCGCCTGAATGCGAAACTCACGTGGTCCGAGACGCATGATGCGCCTCGGATCGCGCGGCGTGCCTCCATCCGGTGGCACGACAATGTCAACCTGATGAGGTGTCTGGGCATTCGCGACCGCTGCTGCGGCGCCAATAAACTCCCGACGTGAAAGTGGCATCAATCAAAAGACCATCCGGAACGCCAATTGCATATTCCGATTGCTGGATGCTGACGTTATCACTCCAAAGGTACCCTTGTTCGCCAGATTCGTGCCAGGCGCGCCATACACCGGAGTGTTTGTAGCGTTCGACGCATCCGCGCGGATGTCCGCACTCAGCCGCTCCCAGATCTTGAAGCGCTTGACCACGGAGAGGTCGAGGTTCGTTGTGCCAGGACCACGAAGCTCTCCGACGTACGGTGGTTCCGGCGAAACGGTGAACTGATTCGGCAGCGACTGGAACGCCGTGACGTCGAAATACGGATTCAAGACGTTGCCCGTCGCGCTGTCCACTCGATCGCCGAGGCGGTCGGTCACCGAGCCGCTCAAGGAGGCATCCCGCAAACGGATGGGACGTCCGTTGCTGTCGCTGATGGATAGCGGCACGCCGGATGCGAAATAGAACCGCCCGCTGAGACTCCAGCCGTTCGTCAGGAATCCGAGAACGCCGCGCGCGTCGCTGGCAAACGCCTTGCCCGTTCCGAACGGCAGCTCATAGACCCATGCCACGTTTGCGACATGCGGGCGATCCATCCACGCGACCGAACGATAGTGCCGCGTATTCACAAGGCTAGTGATGTTGTTGTAGAGTTGCTTGGAAATGCTGTAGTTCGCTATTACCGTCAAGCCGTGGCTGAACCGCTTTTCAATATCGAGCTGCAGCGAGTTATACGGTGAAATGCCGGTCGGAGCGCCCACCACCGTCAGGCCGTTGTACTGCGGATAAGCCGTCCATAGCTGGCGCTGTACGATGGTCGGGGAGTTCCCCAACGCTGAACTGGAGGGGAAGACGCCATAAAACGGGTTATCGACGCGCGTGTTCTCTGCTGCGCCAAGCGCAAGGTACTCGTCCGGCTTTTCATTGAGGTTGAAATTGTCCGGCAACTTCAGGCTCAGCATGCGGACGAAGTTCGCCTGCACCTTCATTTGCCACGGGAGCGAACGCTGGATGCCGATCTGGAACTGCTGCGTATAGGACGAGACGCGATCCTGATCGA
>JAHDWY010000604.1:2492-3354 GCA_023384315.1 Candidatus Hydrogenedentota bacterium
CAGGCTGTCGCCGAGACGTGCCGCCATCCCAGCCGAATTCCCCTGCGGTCCGGGGACTCCATTCGGAAACGCGCTCGACGGGAACGGGTCCGAAAGAGTGGCAAATGGAGTTGCGTTGCCGTCGTTGCTTCCGATGATAGGCGCAGTCCGGTTGAACGTCGGGGTAATGCCGGAAAACTGGTCAACAAGCGCGCTGTTGCTCGCATAGAACAGCGCATACCCGCCTCGAACGACGGTCTTGTCGTTTACGAGAAACGCGAACCCGAAGCGTGGTCCGAAGTTGTTGCTGTCGGTTTTACCCTGCCCGCGTGAATTGCCATCGATGCCCGCAAACAGCAAACCGCCGCGCAACGGCCAGTCAGGCGGCTGCACGGGATTCGCCGACGCGTAATCAAAACCGTACGAGGTACGATCAAAGCGCTCGGTATAGGGCGTTTCCATTTCCCACCGCAGGCCCATGTTGAGCGTCAAACGCCTGTTCACCTTCCAGTCATCCTGAACAAAGCCGGCAACGTAGTATTGCCGCAGCGAGTATGGGGTGTCCGAGCCGAACGTTCCGCTCGCTGGAGTCCCCAGTAGAAGCGATGCCATTCCAGCGCCGGTTGTATTGCCGGTTGTGTTGGTGAACGGGTCCGACCGGGTGAACGTGTTATTGAACGTATAGCTGCCGGTCATGGCATAACCCAACTCGCGCGAGTTCCAGTCCACCATGCGGAAGTCGCCGCCGAATTTCAGCGAGTGATTCCCGGACAACTTATGGAACGTCGGGACGATTCCATGTGAGTCATTCGCGCGGAACTTGATCCGGCCACCAAGGCCCATCGCATCGCTCACCACGGTCTGCGGCCACGCCTGCGCTTCC
>JAHDWY010000605.1 GCA_023384315.1 Candidatus Hydrogenedentota bacterium
GGCGACCAGCTTGAGAAGCTCCTCTTTCCGGGTTCCCAGCTTCGCCTGCACGTCCGCCAGGTAGTTTTCGTAGACGCTCCGCATGTTCTGGTCGGATTGCCGCAGGAAGAACTCCTTGTCGGCGGTGCGATACAGCACGTCCATGTTGAAGCAGATGGAGATGAAGGCGATGATCGTGAGGCCGAGGATGCCCATGACGCTCAGGCGCTTTTGGCCGTCGATAATGGCCAGTTTCAGTCCGAACAGCATCAAACCAATAGCCACGGAGAGGAGCAGGGCCATGGTGGCGCAGTCCTCCCAGACCATGCCGCCGCCCAGGGGAATGTCAAACGCGGGGCCCGGAAGGATAGAGTCGCTCAGACTCTTGTAGGTGGTCCACATGGATACGATGGTGAACAAGACCATCGCGCAATAGAGTGCTGCTCGTGTTGAACCCTTCATGAACGTCTCCAAAGGCGCCTTGTTGGCAAGAACCGGTATGGCGGGGTATGCAAAAGTCCCTGCATCAGCTTGAGTGACAGTACCCACGCCCACGATCGCGCGCCGTAAACGGTCCGCATCCCGTCTTCTGGCGGTCCCTATGTTATACACCGAGGGGCGATGAAGTTCCAAGGAAGGCAAATGGGGCCCGGGGGTTAAGAGGCCGTAGGACTCACGGTGGGCATCGGCGGAAGGCAAATCCGAAATCCGACCCGGCTCCGCCGTAGGCTATGCCGAGGCGAGAGCACGAAATCCAAAACAAATTCGAATGACCGAAATTCAAAAGGGGGGGAGAATACCGTTGGAGGGTGGGTCTGGCAGAAGATACTATCGCTCCGAGCCTGAGGCTCTCCATAACTCATTTTGTATCAATAGCGTTCGGGGGGAATCCGCATTGTCCCGACCATGCTCGGGATGCTTTGGAAATCGAGGTGACTTTTCCCGCGATCCAACGGAAAGTTGACAATGACCTCGATAATCCGCAAAATACCGCCTTTCTGCGTCTGGCGGCCAGCATCTGAGCCCAGAGGCGCGCGTAAGGCAGTTTCCACCCGAAGGCCGGGTGAGGAGAGGTGTTATGGCGAAGGCAAAAGGTAATGTGGTGCAGGTGATTCTGGAGTGCACGGAAGCCCCGGGTACGTCGCGGTATCATACGAAGAAGAACGTGCGGACCTCGACGGGCCGTATGGAGCGCAAGAAGTACAACGCCAAGCTCCGCAAGGTCACGTTGCACCGCGAAAAGAAGTAACGACCATCCAATTCCCCGTCTGGCGGACGTTCGGAGTTCCGCCATGCGGGGCTTTTTCGTTTTTGGCCCGGTCTCATACCAGCAGGTTGGACGGAGTGCATGCCGGTCCTCGATGTCAAAGACCTCAAGAAGGGGTACGTGTCGCCCGAGGGTGAGCGGCATCTCGTCATCGACGTCCCGGCATTCGCAATGGACGACGCGGAGCAGGTGGCGCTGCAGGGCAGCAGCGGCTCGGGCAAGACGACCTTCCTCAATCTCATCGCGGGCATTCTGCAGCCCGACAACGGAGTCATCTCCGTAGCGGGCGAGTGCCTGACCGCCCAGCGTGAGGCGGGGCGCGACCGCTTGCGGGCGCGGCATATCGGCTACGTCTTTCAAACCTTCAATCTGCTCCAGGGCTACACGGCGTTGGAGAACGTCATGCTCGGCATGATGTTCGGGCGCGGTACCGATACGGCCTATGCACGTGCCCTGCTGGAGCGCGTGGGACTCCGCGATCGCATGACCTACCGCCCCCGGCAACTTAGCGTGGGGCAACAACAACGAGTCGCCGTGGCGCGGGCCCTCGCGGGGCGGCCCAAGCTGGTTCTTGCCGATGAGCCTACCGGAAACCTCGATTACCACCACGCCGGCGAAGCATTGAAACTTGTACGCGAGATCTGCCGGGAGAACGAAGCCGCGCTGCTCTTGGTGAGTCACGATCGTGACATCCTCGGCCAGTTCGAACGCGTCCAGGAACTGAGCCAAATCAATCGAGCTGCCGGTTTACCGACGGGCTCCGAGGGGGAACCATGACCGACGGGAGCTTGGGCACGGTGTCTTCGTCAAAGGAGCGCACCCACGCGCTGGGCGGTTTGCTTCTCATCGTGCGGCGCAGTCTGCGGC
This sequence comes from Candidatus Hydrogenedentota bacterium, assembly GCA_023384315.1. GTDB lineage: Bacteria > Hydrogenedentota > Hydrogenedentia > Hydrogenedentales > SLHB01 > JAHDWY01. The sequence goes on from JAHDWY010000605.1 coordinate 2,114, forward strand.
AACACGCCCTCTCCACGACCGTAACCCTGATCGCCACCGCGCTCGCGGCCGGACTTGTCATGAGCGTGTTCAGCATCCAGGCACAGACCTACCGCGCATTCACGGGCGGGCCTGCCGGGTTCGACGCGGTGCTCGGCGCGCGGGGAAGCCAACTGCAATTGGTGCTGAACACGGTATTCCACCTTGAAACGTCTCCCGGCAACATTCCGTGGTCCATGTACACCATGTTGAAAGATGACCGGCGGATCGAACTCGCCATCCCATACGCTACCGGCGACAATTATCTCGGCTACCGCATCGTGGGCACGACGAAGGACCTCTTCACGGATTTTCAATATCGCGAAGGCGATCATTTCCAGGTGGAGGAGGGAGGCCGGTTCTTTGACTCAACCCGCCGGGAGGCGGTGGTCGGTAGCTTCGCAGCAGCCCAACTCGGCCTCAAACCCGGCGACACCATCCAACCGTACCATGGGCTGACCTTCAGCGAAACGGCGCAACACGCCGAAGAGTACACGGTCGTCGGCATCCTGAAACCCACGAACTCACCGTCGGACCGTGTCATCTGGATACCCATCGAAGGCATCTTCCGCATGGGCGGGCACGTCCTGCGCGGGGCAGGGGAGACGTACCAGCCCCAAGCGCGGACCGCCATCCCGGACGAGCACAAAGAGGTCAGCGCGGTCATGCTGAAGTTCAAGAACCCAAAGACCGGCTTTGACCTGGATCTCACGATCAACAAGCAAGGGAAGGCCGCCACGCTCGCGTACCCCATCGGGCGGGTGATGGCCGAATTGTTCGACAAGATCGGATGGATCAATCGCGTGCTGGAACTGGTGGCCTACCTCGTCGTGGTCGTGGCGACCGCCGCGATTCTCGCGAGCATTTACAACACCATCAATGAACGCCGTCGCGAATTCGCCATCCTGCGCGCCCTGGGCGCCCGGCGGGCCACGGTCTTCTCGGCCATCGTGACGGAATCGGCGGCCATCGCGTTTCTGGGATCCCTGCTCGGATACGCCGTCTACTTCGCCATTCTGTCCGCCACCGCGGTCATCGTGCGGCGTCAGACCGGCGTCGTGCTGGATGTATGGATGCTCCATCCGTCCATCTGCTTGACGCCGCTGGGAATTACGATCGCCGGCGCGCTGGCGGGAATTGTTCCCGCGATAAAGGCCTATGCTACTGATGTCGCGACCAACTTAATGCCGTCTTCCTGATGCACGAGGAGATAGGACATG
>JAHDWY010000606.1 GCA_023384315.1 Candidatus Hydrogenedentota bacterium
CGTGCACATGTGGGAATTGATGGAAGCGCTCTTCTACCTGAAGACAAGCAAGTACAAGGGGTTCTGCACCATTGACGTAATGCCCCAGCGTATCGACCCCGCCCAAGCCTGCCAGATTGCTATCGGCAACCTCTCGATCTTCTGGAAGAAATTGGATAAGCTGGATAATACGGAATTAAGGAAGGCCCAGAAGACCTTGGATGCGGTGGAAAGCCAAAAGATCATTCGCCGTGTCATGCTTCAGTAATGATCCGAATTCACGAAAACTTATGCGAAAAGAGCCAGTCCGCACCGGGAGCGCCAACAGGTAGTCCCGGTGCGCCTCTTTTGGGAGGACATCCATTCGCATTGTAGGAAATACCCACGGACTCAAAGCGTCCGAGCACAAGCGACTGCAGAAACTTGCCAACCGCAGGATTCCGGCAGTCCGTATCGTCACCCCCGAATTCGCCCGCACCCTGACTGAACTCTCCCGAGAGATTCAGCGCCAAGTCGGCGTTCTTGTCGACCGGCGGGGACATATCAAGGTCGTCATGGTCGGCGACGCGCGGTCCGTGTTCATCCCCGATCTAAGCGCCTATCGCCGCGGCATGGACCGGTTGGCAGGATTGCGCCTCGTGCATACACACCTTCATGGGGAATCGCTCACCGACGACGACTTGACAGACCTGGCCCTCCTAAGGCTGGACATGGTCGCCGCCATCGAGGCTCTGGAGGACGGATTGCCCGGTGCCGTGCATGCCGGCCACCTGCTCCCCGCAAATGACGACGAACTTCCTTGGTCGGTAGCGTCCTACACCACCGTTCACGCGCTCACCGACGACTTTCTCGAAACAATTGAGGCGCTCGAAGCAGAGTTCTCCCGGCTGCGTAAACCGCGTCGGGCAGGAGACACCCGGGACCGCGCCATCCTCGTACACGTGTCAACGTCGCCCCCCTCTGTGGCCGAGGATTCCATGGCCGAGTTACGCGAATTGGCGCGCAGTGCGGGAATTGACGTCGTACACGAAGCGATTCAGCGCCGTCCCGTGGATCCCCGGTACGTCATAGGAAGAGGCCGCCTACAGACGATCCTGATTAAGGCCATGCAGCTCGGCGCCGAAGTGTTGGTGTTCGATCAGAACCTGGCCCCCGCACAGGTGAACAGCCTCGCCGCCTTTACCGATCTTAAGATTCTGGATCGCACGCAGGTCATCCTCGACATCTTTGCGCAACGCGCGGTCACCCGCGAAGGCAAGATCCAGGTGGAACTGGCCCAGCTCCGCTATCTGCTGCCGCGGCTTGGCGCCAAACAAACCGCAAGCGCGTTTTCACGGCTTACCGGCGGCATCGGCGGCCGCGGCCCCGGCGAAACAAAGCTCGAGATCGATCGACGCCGCGCGCAAGACCGAATCGCCGCCCTGGAACGCGAAGTCAAGAAACTGGGGGAGCGCCGTCGCCTGCGCCGCTCCGCGCGGACGCAGAAATCAGTCCCCACGGTATCCATCGTGGGCTACACCAACGCGGGGAAGTCGACGCTCCTCAACCATCTCACGAATAGCCAGGTCGTCGCGGAGAACGCACTCTTTGCAACCTTGAACCCGGTTTCCCGGAGACTCCGCTTTCCCGAGGAACGAGAAGTCATTATCACCGACACCGTCGGGTTCATCCGCCATCTCCCCGAAGAACTCATGGCGGCGTTCCGCACCACGCTTGAAGAACTCGACGACGCTGATGTATTGGTTCACGTGCTCGACGCGTCCAGCCCCCACCTGGAAGACGAGAACCGCACCGTTGAAGCGATTCTGACCGAACTGGGCCTCGACCAAAAACCGCGAATCCTCGTGCTCAATAAGACCGACATGTGTGACGCGGAAGTCCTCGCGGGGCTACGCCACCAATTCGATGGCGTCCCCCTCTGCGCGCTGAACCGATCCACGTTTGCGCCACTGATCGAGCGAATTGAAAAGCTGCTCTGGGCCGGGATCGCGCCGGGACTTACTGCTGTGGAATCCTAATCGCTGTTGGAGTACCATCGTCACCGTGTTCCTAGCGTCAACCCGAAACCCCAAACATAGGACCAGAACCTAACCCCGCTATGCGCCTATTCCTAGTCACCGAAATCGCTCTCGTCATCATGTTTGCCGGCTTCGCCGCTCGGAGCCAAGAATCTGTGTCCGACCAGGCAAGGTCGCTACTCGAACAGGCCCATGCCGAACAGGCCGCCGCCATGGACGCCGCGCGACAGGGAGATCAGGCAGCTTATCAACGGCACTCCAACCAGGCCGACGACTTCATGGCGCAAGTGCGGAGTCTCTTCGAAAAGGCGCATATCGACGACTCGAGCAATCCAGACGATTTGGCAGTCTATGCCGGATTTCGCAAGGAGTTGGGCGACTACGATCTTGCGGAACGGGCGCTTATCCGAGCATTGAGCCTTTCGCCGGACCGCGCAGATCTGTGGTTTGCGCTGGGCGAACTTCAAGCGCTGCTCGGAACCGACGGGGAAGCCCGCGCGATCAAATCCCTTCGAAAAACAACCGCACTCGACCAAAGCCCTGAATTAACCGCCAAAGCCCACGCAGCGCTCGGTGCCGTGTTTCTTCAGCAGGGGCTCTTCGATTTCGCACGCACGGAACTCGAAGCCGCAGTCGATGCCGACTCCGGTCACGTTGGGGCTCGCATTGCGTTGGCCTCACTCGACGTGCGGGATGGGGCGATCGGAAAAGCATCGGAAAGCCTGGACGCCCTGGGGGAAATCGGGCCAGAGTATATGGCGCTCATGCAGCGTACCATCGAAAAAGCGCTGTTCGACTTCGGTGAATCCAGACGTTGGATGGAAGATACTGCGGATAATCACCTCGCGTATGCCAAGCTGCTCGTCCGCGCCGGGCGCCCCGGGGATAGCCTCTTGCCCCTGGAGCGCGCCGCCGAACTCGATCCGGATAACTACGTAACCTGGAACCTGCTGGGATCGATGTACCGTGGCTTCGACCGCATCGAGGACGCGCGCCGCGCATTTGCCCGCTCCCTCGAACTCAATCCGGACCAACCGCGTACGCGTAGCGCGATGGATGAGTTGAATGCGGCCGTGGCGCCAAAGGTGCCGCTAGCGCCATTGGCACCGCAGTAGGAGCGGAAATTCTCGGGGCCCAGCAGCGTAAATGGGGGACATGTCCATGGGGTACATTCACATAAGACACGTTATAAAAATGACTTATGTAATTCGAAATTTATACTTGACTTAATGAATCTGCTTTGTAATAATTCTGTTCGATTATGACCCCGAATCGTGGTTTTTCGCTGCGCCGCAACGGCGTTTAATGGAATCGCCCTAAACAATGCTCGAATACGTCCAAAATACCTGG
>JAHDWY010000001.1:0-13876 GCA_023384315.1 Candidatus Hydrogenedentota bacterium
GACGATTTCGAATCGAACGAAGGTGAAGGAGACCGAAGCCCTGTCCGGTTTGCTCAAGAGTGGGCTCGTGCAATGCGAACCGGGCTTCAGCCTCTCGACCAGTGTACCACGGGGCAGGCCGTGATTCCGATCAGGGTGTTCAGCCAGAGACCGTGTCCTTAGACATGAAGAGCGGCCCCAGCAACACGACCCACAGCGGAAAGAGCAGCAGCACCCAGCCGGCAAACCGAATGTACAGCGGCGCGATCCGGTAGGGCAGCCGGAATCGGCGAAACCGGAGCGGGATTCTCGAGATCTGCACCGGGTACCAGATCAACCAGCAGGCTACGGTAATGTAGGCCGTGGCCAATGCACCCGTCGTGACGCTGTGTCCGGCCCCGAGAGCCGCCCAAAGGTAAAACATGCCGATGCAAAGCGTGATGACGCGTTCCCGGTTGGAGGCGTTCTGATTCATGCAAGCACCGTCACGTCATCAAGGGCCACACGGCCCATGCGGATTTCGTTCGAGCGATTAGGCCGCGCCGCCTCGAAGTACACGAACATTTCGTCCCCGACGCGGATCCAGTGCGAATACCGCCAGGTATTGTGCAATGGACCCGGTGTGGTGCTGACCAGAAGCGGTGCGTCTGGCGTAAGGTCGTGAAAGGTAACAAGGTCTGGCGTGTACGCCAGGCCGGTGCAAATGTTGTAATTCGGATCGTACCACCCGAGCGTGGACCCTTCGTAAACGAACATGTATCCAAACGCCATTGGCACCACGCTCGCGGGCCGGGTGTATAAATTGTGCCAGCCCCCGTTGTCGAACACCGGGGCCAAGTTCACCGGCGTCCACGTTTCGCCCTCGTCGCTTCTGAAGAGGTACGTGCGTTCGACGCGGTCAAGCCCGATGACGTACATGTGCCAGCACCCTCGCGCCCACAGAATGACCGGATCCTTGTACCCAATGACTTGGATGGTGTCGTCTTCTTCCGCGTCGGCCTGAAGCACGGTTCGTACGGTCCCGGGGTCGAACGAGTCGGGGGAAACTGCGTCGTCAAAACGAAGGATCGACCAGCCCTCCTTCAACCACGCGCAGGTGTACAGCCGGAACTTGCCCGTGGCAGGGTCGATCAGTAGCGTGGGCCGCTCGAAACCCGGCACGCCCGCGGCTTCACGGGTGATGCTCGCGATCGGTTCGAACCGTACGCCGTCGGCGCTTCGCAGAAACCGAATCTCGTAGCCCCGGTACCCCTTCGGCGAATTGCCCTCCCTCATGCGGGCGGCGAGGTAAAAGGTGCCATCTGGCGCGCGGATAACCGACGGCGCGCCCGCCCACCACTCCGGCCGGTCTTCGTCCGGCTCAAGCACGACGCTGTAATCGGCCAGCGCCGATACGATTCGCTCAAGCATAAAATGCTGCTCCCCAAGTGCGATCGGAACTACAAAGCACGAAATCCCGGGGAAAATCAACTGGCCTGCCCCCGGCTAGCCGGCATCACTGCGCGCCACGAGGGCGTCGGCTATGGTCCGCGGCCTTTCTCCACTCCGCCCAGTGCGCTACAATGAGGAAATATTCGGCGTCAGCTACCAAACAGGATACGCCAACCCCCAAGGAGGTGTCCGATGTCCAGAGAACCTGTGAGCCGCAGAGAATTCATCCGGGACGCCGCCGTGTTAACCGGAGGCGTCGCCGCGGTGTCGTCGGTCCATGCGCAGCAAGCCGCAAAAGTGCCCCGCGCTATTCTTGGCCGCACCGGCGTCGAAGTGTCGCGACTGGGTATCGGCTGCGCCCATTTTCAGCGCCCCAATGTAACCGTCGAGGACGTAGGCGCCGCCATGCACCGCGCCCTGGAACTGGGGGTCGACTATTTCGACACGGCCCCGAACTATGGCCGGGGCGACCACTTTGCCGAAACAAAGATGGGCCCCACCGTCAAGGAAGTGCGAGATCGAATCTTCCTCGTGACCAAGACGGAAGAACCGACTTACGATGGCACCTGGAAATTACTGCGCCAGAGTATGGAACGGTTGCAGACCGATCGGCTCGACCTCGTCCACGTCCACAACTTCGGCATGGAATCGCGATTCGAGGATCTCGATTTCGTGTTCAGTGATAAGGGCACGCTTGGAGCCCTTCGCGAGGCCAAGCAACAGGGCGTGATTCGTTTCATCGGCGCCAGCGGCCACTTGTATCCATCGCGCTTTCACAAGATCCTCGATACGGGCGATATCGACGTGCTCATGAATGCGGTTAACTTCGTGTGCCAGCACGTCTACGATTTCGAGGGCAAGGTGTGGAGCCGCGCGCACGACGAAAACATCGGTTTGGTTGCTATGAAAGTGTTGGGCGGCGCATCGGGGGGCAATACCTTCCGCATGGCCAAGGACCATTACGAGTCGGCCGTGCGCTATGCGCTATCCATTCCGGGTTGCGCGGTGGCCGTGATCGGTTGTGAAAACGCGAAGGAGATCGAAGAGGCGGCCCAGGCTGTTGCCTCTGCCCAACCGCTTTCGGATGACGAGCGTACCCAGCTCGCCCAGCTGGGCCAGGAATTGGCGACGACTCAAGCGTGGAAGGCTGCGTACGGCGAACCGTTGACGTAGACCGCAATAGCCGCTCGCGCAAGACCCTTTTGCCCAATCGCGGCCGGGGAATATCGCGCGGGCCTGTGAGGTTCTCCGGTTTCTAGGCACAGAATTGCGTGCCAAAGCGCGGTACTGTATAATCAAGTGGCTTTTTATACGGGTAATCCGGGTATGCCGTCTGGTTAACGTAACCCGTTGACATGATTGAGCATTGATTGCGAATTTAGACCAGGTGTAGCGGATTCGCCGGAATAGGCGAACCGGGTGCGCCGTTAAGCTAGTTCAGGAGGCGACACGATGAGCAACGCACAGGAACTGACGACCAGCAACTTCGATACGACCGTCAATGAGGGGGTCACCCTCGTTGATTTCTGGGCGGAGTGGTGTGCGCCGTGTCGCATGATGACGCCGGTACTCGATGAACTCGCCGCCGAATACGACGGCAAAGCGCGCATTGGCAAGATCAACGTAGACAACGAGCCGGATCTGGCCATGAAGTTCGACGTAGCGAGCATTCCAACCTTGATTGTTTTCAAGAACGGCGAGATCGCCAAACGGTTCGTGGGCGTCACGTCCAAGGGCGAATTGGCTGAAGCGCTGGACGGTGCCGCCGGGTAACGCTGGACGACGAGGGCTCACGCCCCTATCTTCGTATGCTGATCAAACTCTGCATCATTGGACTCTTCGGGGTCGCGGCGTATATCGCGGCCTATCGGTTTGGGTTTGATGGGTCGCGGGGTATCTTGAGGGACCCGCTTACCATCGCCTTGCTGGCAATGGCGGTAGGATACGGCGTAGTGCCGATGGTCTGGTCCGAGCCCGTTACCGAAGTGAAATCGCAAACGGAGCTGGCGGCGCTCATCGCAGATGCTGGTGACAGGCCGATTCTCGTTGATTTCTATGCCCCGTGGTGTATGCCGTGTCGCGCTACCGCGCCGGCCGTGAACGCGATGGCTGCGGAAGGGCACCGGGTAGCGGTCGTCAATGTGGACGAAGCCAAACAGCTCGCCTGGGACTATGAGGTCGGTGCGATTCCGACGATCATCGTGCTTCGCGACGGCAATATCGTGGCCCGGGCGCAGGGAGTCCACACGGCGAGCGGTCTGAGGGCGCTTCTGGAGGGGTAACGGTCACCGTCGCGCCAAGGGCGTGACCGTCAGCAACAACACCAATTCAAATCTGTAGACCGGGGGAAATGCATCCGGACGCCGGCATGGCGCAGGATGCGCATAACCGTTTGAGATCACAAAGTACGTCTCGAACAGAACGAACGGAGCAAATCATGACACCGAAAGTGGTAGCCGTAGCCGGCGCGACCGGCTTGGTAGGACGACAGATGATGCAGGTGCTCGAAGAGCGCAACTTTCCCGTGAAGTCGCTGAAACTGCTGGCTTCCGAACGCTCCAAGGGTAAAACGCTCACGTTCAAAGGCGAGACGATTCCGGTCGAGGTGCTTTCCGAGGATTCCTTCAAGGGCGTCGACGTGGCCCTGTTCAGCGCGGGCGGCGGCACCAGCAAGAAATACTCGCCGTGTGCGGCGAAAGACGGGTGCGTGGTGGTGGACAACTCCAGTGCCTGGCGGATGGATCCTAACGTGCCTCTGGTCGTTCCGGAAGTCAACGCTCACGACATCGCGAAGCACCAGGGCATCATCGCCAATCCCAATTGTTCGACGATTCAGATGGTTGTCGTATTGAAACCGTTGCACGACGCGGCGAAGATCAAGCGCGTGGTCGTGTCCACCTATCAGGCCGTTTCGGGGGCCGGCATCAAGGCGCTGGATGAACTCAAGGCGCAGACCCTGGCAATACTCGAGGGCCGGGAACCGGAGTGCAGCGTGTTCCCGTACCCCATCGCATTCAACTGCCTGCCGCAGATTCCCCAAAGCGATGCGTTTGCGGACAACGGATACTCCACCGAAGAGCTGAAGATGGTCAATGAGACCAAGAAAATCATGGGCGACGATAGCATCCGCGTCACCGCCACCACGGTGCGCGTGCCCGTCTTCAGCGGTCACAGCGAATCGGTGAACGTGGAAACCGAAAAGAAACTCACGGCTCAGCAGGCCCGCGAGATCCTGTCCAAAGCCGAAGGCGTCGTCGTGCAGGACGACCTTTCCAAGCAACTGTACCCCCTCGCGCCCAACGCCGTCGGCAAGAGCGAGACCTTCGTGGGCCGCATCCGGGAAGACGTGTCGCACCCGTCCGCGCTGGACATGTGGATCGTCTCCGACAACCTGCTCAAAGGCGCCGCGCTCAACGCGGTGCAGATCGCCGAGCGGCTGTAAAAGGCGTTTTTTCGCGTAGGATTTTGGAGGGCGTTCTCTCAACGGAGCGCCCTCCCATTTTTTGGTGTGCGGGTTAGGTCCTTCTCCGGCCGGAACACGTCCCTCGATTGAACCTGCTTCCTCGCAAGCCTCATACTGGTCGCGGTTGCAGGGGAGAATCGCTATGAAGATGCACAAGCTCGCGTTGCTGCTCTCGCTGGTACTGGTCGCCGTGCCGGCAGCGTGGGCGGACTTCGACGAAGAAACGGAAGCCGGTCTCCTCGATGCGTTTTTTTCGCTAAGCCAGTCGCAGAACAGCGAGGCGGCCAACTTCATTGCAGCGTATTTGGCCGACAGCCGGTACGGCACAAGCGACTGGTCCCGCCTGTTCGCTACGTACTTCGAAGAAGGCGGCGGATTCACTGCGGGGCACGCGACCTTCTGGAACTGGGCGATCTCCAACTCCGCCGGCGAGATGCAACGGCACATCGGGGTGGTGTCGGGCTTCTGGGCGGCAGAGGCCATTGGCGGCAGCCTCGAACTCGGCCCCTGGGGCGACGCGTTGGCGTACCAGTCCCTCACGGCGGGCTTCGACTGGCTCGTTCGCATCGCGCAAGCGCTCGGCTCCAACGGCCGCAGCGCAGTCTTCTCGGCCTTATCGGATGCGGTCGGAAATCGCACCATCGCCGCGTTGGCCCAGTCGCCGCAACAGTTCCCGACCTACGTGCAGTACGGGCTGATTCTCCGCCAATATGCCACGGGAAACCCCAACAGCCGGAAGGTCGTCAGCGAGATCATGGGATTCCAGAACGCGCCGCTGCAGTTCTGGGAAGCGCGCGGGATCTTCCTCTTTGACAACGGCGCGCTCGACGCTGCCCAGTTGAACAGCCTCGACCTGCTCATCACGGTGATCCCAAGCGAACTCCACAACATCGGCGCCTTCATCGTTCCCCAAAGCACGGCCATCCCCGCGGGGACGTCGTTCGCGACGCCCGTGCAGATCGTCTATCTCGAACCGGCGCCAACCGGCGTGACCACGAATCCCGGCGAGTTTCCGGAACGGCTGGGCCAACCCGTTGCATCCCTGTTTACGGTTTCGACAGCGGCGAGTATCATACGCGCCGTGCAGGACATCCAGTTTGCGAAGCGGCCCGAATTGCGCGCGCGCCGCGATATCATTCTCGCAAACGCACGAGGCAAGCGGGAGCGGTTCCTGCGCCGCTTTCAGATCGTGCCGCCCGAGCAGTACTACGCAGACCCCGATTCCTTGCTACCGTCGGTAGCCTATCCATACTTCATCGATTCGTCCCGCGCCTTTGCGATGGGAATGCTGTTGTTCGAGATCGAAAAACAGGAAGCCATCGACTCGTTTCTGCTCCTTGCGGACCTGCTATCCGGCGGGTCGAACACGACCGTCCTGTTCGCGACTGATCCGGTCGGGCGAATTACCCACGCCCGCGCATCCTTATCCCGCATCTACCTCAGCCAGATCCGGCAGGCGGCCACCGATGACTTCGGATTCTCGGGCAACTACGTTCCCGCGAACATCAACATCTGCAATGGCATCGCCATACACGGCGCCTATTTTCTCTTCGAACCCGACCCGCAAGGGATTTCCATCCGGGTGCACCGCAGGTAACGCAGGGGGCCGCTTGAGCAAACGATATCTTCTCGCAACAGGACTTTACTGCGCGTTCATCTGGGTACTGTCTTCCCAATCCGAACCCGGCGACTTCGAACTGCCATTCATGTTCGAGGGCATGGACAAGGTGGGACACATGATTCTCTACGGAGGTCTCGCGGCGGTGGTATCCGTCGGACTCCGGCGGGCAAAAAGCAAGCCTTCAGCATGGGTCCAGGTTTTCGTGCCCATCCTGTTCGCCACCTTGTACGGTGTGACAGATGAGATTCATCAGTATTTCGTGCCCATGCGCCATTTCGACATCGTCGACCTCATCGCGGACCTGGCAGGGGCGACCGTGGTCCAGTGCGCGCTCTGCTATCGGTGGCTGCGAAATTAACCTGCCTGACGCCGGGATCGTTTCCGGTCTGCTATCGGACTTTCTTTTCCAGTACCACCAGTCCGAACAACTCCAATACCTCCTCGTAATCGTCCGTCGTGGACATCAACTCCCGATAGAAGCGCGTGACGCCATCCCAATGGCCAATATCGTGAATGGCGACAAGTCCGCCGGGTACCACGTGCGGCGTCCACGACTCGAAGTCCAATTTGGAACCCTCGTATGCGTGGTCTCCGTCGATGAACAAAAGGCGAATGGGATCGTTCCACTCCTTTGCGGCATCCGCCGACGTGCTGACCACCGGATTGACGTGGTCCAAGAGATCCAGCATTCGCAGGTTTTCTTCAAAAACCGGCAGCGTCGAACCGAGTACGGCGAGATCGGAATCGGCCCATTCCTGACCGGGCTGGTGTTCGGGCGATCCGGTGAACGGATCGATGGCGGTCACTTTCTCCCGGCCCGCGGACTTGGCGCCGTACGCAAGCCATGCGGTGGAGCGGCCTTTGAAGCTGCCAATCTCGACGATCGCTCCGACTCCGGGCCCCTGCTCGGCCATGAGCGAAAGAACAAAACCCTGCATGTCATCCAGCCACCCGTCGATGTCGCGGGTGCGAATCGACATCTGGTAGAACTCCAGCGCGGTGCGGAGCCGGAACATGAGCGTGGCGCTAAGCATAGAGACCCTCCCGTTTGGAACCTGGTGCGGAAAGAATATCGGCGCATGGAAGAGCGCACAAGCATTCGCCGAAACAGCCGGTGCCGAGCGTTTGCCAGGATGACCCGAATTCCAGTATCGTTCTCCGAACTTCCTCGGCAGAAGTGCCATCCCAAGGGGTGCAGTCCGTGCGAATCTCCATTCTTCATACCTTGCGTATCGCATTACTCCTGGCAGTCGTGCTCGGCACGGGCTGCTTTGCCGGCGTGTCTCTCAAGCCCGTGCCGACAGCGGTTTCGTTTCGCGAGTTGCAGGGAAATGCGCTCAGCACCAACGGGCTGAGCGTTCACACGAAACAGTTGCTGCGCACCTACAATCTCCAGGAATCCTACCTTGAGGATGTGCGTGGCGCATTGAAGGTCCTTCACGAGGAAGCCTGCAAAAGCGGCGAACGGCCGATCCTGTTTGGCCTGGCGGAGCTGGCCTGCTTTGCGGGGATGCGCAGCGAAAAATCTCAGCCGGAAGCAGCGCTCGCCGAGTACAACAGCGCCGCCCGGTATGCCTACTTCTACCTCTTTGACGAAGGATTCGGGGCGCCGCCGGACCCCTTCGACCCGCGCTTCCGGCTGGCCTGCAACCTGTACAATTTCTCCCTCGCGCGGGTGATCGATCTCGTGCAGCGTTCCGGGCAATCGATGGCGGAAGACGCGTACGAGATCCCCCTTTGGAACGGCTCCATGCACGTGGCCATCGAGCGCACGGGCTTTCTGCCGGAGGAGGACATCGACCGCGTCATGCTTTCCACGGAATACGACGTGGTGGGCATTCGGAATCAGTATCGGACCTTCGGCCTCGGCGTTCCCCTAATCGCGGTGGGAACAGAACCACCCAAAGAAAGCTACCTCCCCAAGACCCCAAGTTTTGCGGCCACGGCCTTCCTCCAACTGGACGGCACAATATGCGATCCCGCCGGCGCAAGCGGGACTTTGGAACTGTTCGATACCATGCAGATTCACTCGGTATCCGTTGCGGAGGCGAAGATCCCCCTGGAAACGGACATCACGACACCGCTGGGGTTTCTGTTGTCGAATCCCGAACTGGAGCGCACCGCGTACATCGGGTTGCTGCGCGCCGATCGCGTCGCCGAAGACGGCGGCCTGTATATGCTGGAACCCTATCAGCCCGGCAAGATTCCCGTCGTGATGATTCACGGGTTGGTGTCCAGCCCGCTCACGTGGGCGGAGATGTTGAACGACCTGCGCGGCCAACCCGAGCTTCGCGAACGGTACCAGTTCTGGTTCTACCAATACCCGACGGCATATCCATTTGCTTATCCCGCGAGCCAGTTGCGGAACGCATTGCGCGAAGTGCGGGAGAGTTTTGACCCTGAGCACAACGATGCCGCCTTCGACGACATGGTCCTGATAGGACATAGCATGGGCGGCCTGATCGCGAAAATGCTGGTCCAGGACAGCGGCGACGCGGTGTGGGACGCGATTGCCCACAAACCCGTGGATGAGCTGCATGCGTCGCCCGAGACTCAAGCGGCCATTCGCGATGTCTTCTATTTCGAATCGCAACCCTTTGTGAAGCGGGTGATCTTCATTTCCACGCCCCACCGAGGAAGCTCGCTGAGTAAGAGCATCGTGGGGACAGCAGTGTCACTTTTGATTGCAGTGCCGAAAACGTTACTTGAAGACGTGTGGTCTTTTATCGACACCAATCCCGGTGCATTGCGCGAGGACGTGAAAAAGCGGCGGCTGACGAGCATCGCCAACCTTTCCCCGGACAATCCGGTCATCGAGGTCCTGCAGGAGATCCCCATCGCGCCTGAAGTAACGTACCACACCATTGTCGGCAACGTGGCGGAGAAACCGGACGAGGAAGTGACCGACGGGGTCGTGCCCTATGCCAGCTCGCATCTCGAAGGCGCGGCTTCCGAGAAGATCGTGGAGGCGGGCCATTCCGCGCACTACCATCCGCTGGCGATTCTCGAGGTCCGGCGCATCTTGCGGGAACATCTTCAAACCCTTCCCGCCGCGGCTATGGCGGAAGTGCCGGGTCCCTGATTCGGGAGAGGCCGGCTGCAACGAAGCGGCTCCAAGAGACAGAGGAGCCCACCGATGCCGTCCACACCCCGTAGCCATCCCAACACATTCCGAGCCTTGACCTCGTACTGGGCCGATTCGAATCGCATCGACGACCTTTTAACACGCGAAGAGCACGACTTTGTAGCCGTCGCGGTGCGGGAGTTCCGGCGCCGGTTCGGAGACGTAAACCCGACCGTGGTGATGCGGATCGAGGGGGTGATCATGCTCTACGTGCTCGCGCGCCGGGCCGGACTTGCGGCACTGCGTGCGGGCCTCGCGCCAACGGATACAAACCGGCCGCAGAAAGATGGCAAGACGTCCGCGGCTGATGATGTGTGCAAGGCGCACGATCATCTTCGCAAAGCGGTAAAGGATCTCGAGGACGCAACAGGAGACGGCGAGACGGCAGTGGCGCAAGGGGTCGCGGACCTTCTCCGGCCGCTGCTCAAGGATACGGAAGGGTTGGCGGAGTCCCTGGCGAATGAGGATCGCGAAGCGGGGTCGAACAACGGCCTGCCGTCCCGGCGTCGCGACTCCGTCGCGGCGAGGCCGTGAACCGGATGCGATCGCCACACTACGAACGCGCCCGGCGAGAGTTGAAAACCCGCGGTTTCAGCGACGATGCGGTCCGACAGTGGTTGAATCTGCACGAGCGCGCGCGATTCGCCCATGCATACCTCCCCGGCGCGAAGGGCCGGCCCTGGGTCGTGCGCGGTTACCAGCGAAAGTCGCTCGAGTCGTACGCGCTGCGCAAGGTGCATTGCGACGGGCGTGACGTGGGCAAGACGGCGGAGATCGAAATCATCGCGGCGTGGGCCATGGTCGCATGCCCCGACACGGAGATGCTCATCGCCACGCAGTGTGAGAATCATCTGTTCCCGTTGATGCACCGGCTCGTGCGCCGCTTCCAGACAACACCGGCTTTCGCGCCAAGCCTCGTTGAGTTGCGCCGGTCGCCGTCCTGGTTCCTTCGATTCTCTAACGGGTTCGTCCTTTGGGGACGCATTGCGGGTCCGCGGGGAATGAATTTCCAGGGGCTTCACGTGGACTGGCAAATCGTGGACGAAGCCCAAGAGATGACCGAAAACTCCTGGGGCGAGTTGTATCAGGCGTTGAACGGGGGCGGCCGCCGCTGGGTGTATGGCGTGCCAAATGGCTTGCGCAATACCTTCTACCGCATGACGCGCATACCGGACGCGGAACAGTACAACTGGCCGTCTACGCTGAACCCGGATTACACCCCCGAGAAAGACGTCGAGTTGACCCTGCTCTACGGCGGCAAGGATTCGCCCGGCTACCTTCATCGCGTACTCGGACTCCACGGATCACCGGCCCATGCCGTCTTCAATCTCGACCACTACCAGGAATGCGTAGACGACAGTATTGACTTCCTGGCGCTGACTGTGGAAGAGCAAGACCCGCTTGATCTGCCCGGCGCCACCGAACCGGGGGAATACTACCTTGGCTGTGATCTGGGCTACGCGCGCGACCCGTCGGAATTCGTGGTGTTCCGAGCCGAGCCGCCGCACTTGACCAACGTGATGCGGTTGCATCTTCGGGGCGTAAACTATGCGCGGCAACAGGAGATCATTGTCGAACTGGACGCGGCGTATGACTTCCGCTCCATCGGGATTGACTGCGGAAACAACGGCCGTGCCGTGGCCCACAATCTCATGGCGCAGGGGCCGTTGTGGTGCGAGAAGGTTCGCGCCTTCGAGTTCGGTTCGGCTTTGGAACTGGAACCGTTGCCGGACGGACGGCCCGACCGCCGCCCCATGAAGACGTTCATGACCGAACTGCTCCAGCGACACTTGGCAGACCGATCGGTCGTGTTTCCGCGCTTGCCGGACCGCGAAACGCAGTACGCCTCGCACACCTACTCAATCGGCATCGGCGGTCAAGTGCTGTTTGAGAAGGGCAACGATCACATCATCGACGCCGACCGGTGCGCCGCGCTTGCCCATTATCTCGACACCCAGCGCGGGACCGCGACGCCGTCAATTGGCCGCATGCGGCTGGAAGGATTCTGATATCGCGGTCTTTCACAGACCATTCAGCACACTGCTAACCCGATCGGTGAGCGCATCCGCCGTAAACGGCTTCTGAATGAAGCGTTCACCCAGTTGCTCCGCAATGAACCGGGAATCGCGGTTCTCGATGTGGCCGGACATGAACAAGATCGGCATGTTTGGCCAAGTCTCGAGGATGCTCTCCGCCAGATCGCGGCCCGAAGGTCCGGGCATGACCATATCCGTTAATACGAGGTCGATGGCCGTGCCCTGCCTCTGGAGGATTCGCAACGCTTCACGTGCATTCGGGGCGGTGAGAACCGTGTACCCCTCCTTCTGAAGGATCCGCTCCACGACCTTGCGGACCGATTCTTCATCCTCCACAACAAGAACCGTGCCTTCCGCATCGCTTCTCCGATCGCGCGGCGCTGGGGAATCAGCGTCTTCCTCGGTGTGCCCCGCCACCGGCAACGCGATCGTAAAGACCGATCCCTGGCCGGGCGTACTCTCGGCCACGATCTTGCCGTCACAACTTCGGACAATGGCGTACACGGTGGAAAGCCCCAAACCGGTTCCTTGCCCCTCCTCCTTTGTCGTAAAGAACGGTTCAAAGATCCGGGCGAGGACTTCCGGGTCCATTCCCGTGCCGGTATCAGAGACACTAAAGTGGACGTAGCTACCGTCCCACGTTTCCTGCCGCAACCGGCGCGACTTGGGCCGGTCCACGCGGGTGCGCACGGTGATCGCGCCGCCTCGCGGCATGGCGTCGCGCGCATTCACCACCAGGTTGAGCAACACTTGTTCGATCTGGCTGATGTCCGCATAGATGTCTGGCAACGACGAGGCCAACTGCACGTCGAGCTTGACATTCTCGCCGATGAGACGACGCAACAGTTCTTGCATGTTCCGGATGATCTGGTTGAGATTCACTACACGACGGTTCGCGACCTGGCGCCGGCTGAAGGTCAGCAGTTGCCGGGTCAGGGCAGCGCCGCGCTCGGCGATGCTAAGAATCTCCTCGGCACCAGACTGCACCGCGTGTGCATCCCCGGTCTGGCCTGCCATCAAGTCGGCGGTGCCCATGATCGCAGTGAGCAGATTGTTGAAATCATGAGCGACACCGCCGGCCAGCCGCCCAACCGCTTCCATCTTCTGGGCCTGCCGGAACTGGTCTTCGAGCTTTCGCAAATCGGTCACGTCCAGCCCGTAAATGAGCACATGCGTTACATTGCCGTTTTCATCAAGAATGGGTTTGTGCGTGCGAATCCAGTGTTCGACGTCTCCCGATTCAAGCGGGAATCGTTCGTCGAACTGCATCACCTCCTTGCGCGCCACCACAAGATTGACCCACTCGGTGCGTTGTTTGCCGATCTCGGGATTGATCCCGCGGTATTCGCAGTACTCCTCCATCGTCTGCCCGATAATCCAGGATCGTGTTTCCGGGTCTGGAACCGCGCTGGGAGAAGCGTACTCGTACCGGCACGAACTGTCGACCATGGCAATGTGCGCGGGCAGCAAGGCCAGCAGCTCCTCATAGAATTCGCGCAGTCGTATCGCTTCCAGTTCGGCCCGGCGCCGCTCCTCGATATTCTGCGTGATGGACAGGATGCAACGTTCGCCATTCAATGTAATGAGCCGCGCATAGAATAGACCATGAATGATTTCGCCGCTCTTCTTGCGGACGCGAATCTCCAACCCATTAATCTCGCCGTCTTGACGTAGCGCATCCACAATGCGCTGCCGGTTCTCACCATCCGCCCAGAGGCCGATCTCGGTGGAAGTGTGTCCGATGACCTCCTCCCGAGCGTAACCGGTCCGCATAATGAACGCTTCGTTTACATCGAAGAATCGTCCATCGGCGAGCGTCGCAACCGACATGGAGAAGGGGCTGTCTTCGTAGATAAACTGGCGGAAATCCTGCGCATGGGTGCGGCGGGCCATTTCCTCGTCGAGCGCCTTGTACAGCCGGTCATTCTCCGCGAGGAGACTCCCCAGCGATTCCTGAATGGCGTCACATGCCTCTGTGCCGCCGGGCAGATCCTTAACCAGTCTGCGGAGTCCGGACAATTCGGCTCGGACCTTCGCCCCTATATTGTTCTTCTGATTTGTCACCCGAATCCAATCTGGTTTTTGAACTGGCTCTCCGACTCCTACTGTCATAATCGATCGTCGCTACCCGTTGGACATGGAGCCCACGGGAAACAGTGACTCGACCCGCGCCGTGCATTCACCCGAAAGCGTCACGTTCGCAGCAGCGATATTCTCCTTCA
>JAHDWY010000001.1:13886-29255 GCA_023384315.1 Candidatus Hydrogenedentota bacterium
TGCGCCACCGAGGTGGCTCCTAGAATAACGCTGGACACGTTTGAATTTGCGAGGCACCACGCGATCGCGATCTGTGTGGCGGTCATTCCCTGCTCTTCGGCGATCGCGGCCAGTTCCTGCGCACGGACCTTGTTGGTTTCCTTCCAGTACATATCCTTGATGACTGCGTTCTGCCGGTCGTCCGCTGCGCGGCTCCCGGGCGGAGCATCCTCACCCGGCTTGTACTTCCCAGTCAACATGCCGTGGGCAAGGGGGGAGAAGGTTACGTTGCCAATCCCCTCGGCTTCGGTCGTTGGAAACAGGTGAGTCTCCGGATGCCGGTACAGGAGGTTGTAGCGGGGCTGGCTGACTGCGATGGGCCGCGCGCCCAGTTCGCGGGAGAGCGCGTTGGCCTGCACGATGAGGGTCGCGGGCCACTCGCTGATCCCCCAGTAGATGATCTTCCCCGCGCGGGCGAGGTCTTCCATCGCCCGTACCGTTTCCTCCAGCGGCGTCGACGGGTCGGGACGGTGGCACATGTAGATATCCACATAGTCCATGCCGAGCCGTTTGAGGCTCGCGTCGCACTGTTCGCGGATGTGCTTTGCGGAAAGACCGCGATCGTTCGGGCCGTCGCCCATGGGCGCCCAGACTTTCGTCAGTACAACCAGGTCCGAGCGGACAAACTCGGCCAAATGCTTGCCGAGCATGCGTTCCCCCTCCCCCAGGTTGTACGCATTGGCCGTATCGAAGTAGTTTATGCCGTTATCGTAGGCGAAGCGGATCGTGTCTCGCGAGGTTTCGTCGTCGCAAGTCATTCCGATGGTCAAATAGCTGCCCAGACCCAGCGCGCTGACTCGCACGCCCCACTTCCCTAGCTGCCGGTACCGCATGGAACCCCTCCAATCTATTCGTTTGCCATCGTAGCAACCAGAACCGGCTGGCGCAATGACAAGCGTTTACGGACCAAACCGCGCTTGCAACATGGCTCCAAGACGTGTCACCGCAAAACGGAAATGTCCGACCCAGGACGTTTGTCCCGTCGAATCAAAGTGGCTATGCTCGCGGTGGACAAACTGTCAACTGTTGACATCCTGGACTGCCTATGAAACCGGAACTGTTTGAATTCCTGGGGATGCCGATCTACTCGTACCGGCTTTTGCTGGCTGTTGCCTTCGTTCTATGCACCTTGCTCGCCGTTCGCGCGTCGGAGCGGCGGTCCGGTGGCGTCCGTCTCGTTCCCCTCATGGGGATTTGGGCCTTGGGCGGCGCCCTGTTGGGAGCGCGTACTTTTTACGTTTTACAGTATCGGAGCCCCGCGGAGTACTGGACGGCCATGGTCGTGTGGGAAGGAGGCCTGGTATTCTACGGCGGGCTGTTGGGTGGCGCTGCGGCGGTGGCCATCCACTGGAGACTGCGCGGCACCCCTTTTCTGAAAGGTGCCGACGTCGTCGCTCCATATCTCGCTCTGGGAGAGGCAATTACGCGGATCGGGTGCTTCCTGAACGGATGCTGCCATGGCGCGTTGACGCACATACCTTGGGGAATGCGTTTCCCGCCAGGCAGCGTGGCGTATCAAGCCCAACTGGACTCGGGTTTGATCACAACCGCCGACCTGCGCGCCCACGCCTGCCACCCCACGCAACTCTATATGGCGCTTGGACTACTTCTGGTATTCGGATTGCTGCACCCATTGCGTTTGCGCCAGCTTCAGGCTGGATTCACGGTGTGCGGATACCTCCTTCTGTATGGTATTCTGCGTTTTCTCGTCGAATTCCTACGCGGCGATAGCGCCCGTTCGGTATTCGGGATGACCGTCTCACAGGTGATTAGTCTCGCGTTGATCATCGGGGCCGGTTCGCTGTTGGCGAGCCGATACTTCCGGGTCTCTACAACGGAGATTCCATAAGGGTGCAAGTGTAGATGGTGAAAACCGGCGCGTTGCCCCAACCGTCAATCCCGGTGATACGTGGTCAGTCAGCGCCCGGCGCGCACGGAGTATGTACGAAATGAAGCGAGTCTTGCTCATGGTCACTTTGATGTTCTTCCCCAGACTGCTTGCGGCCCAGTCTCTGGACATATCGAGCCTGGAGGGAGAAAGCTGGTACGGGCTCTACCTGAACGGACAAAAGTCCGGGTATTCCATGCACGTCGTGAAAAAGGCCGAAGACGGCACGGTCAGCGTGCAGGAGGACGCTCATTTCCGGATGAACATGGCGGGAGTCCCCCAGGAAATGAGCATGTTTGCAAACCGCGTCTACGCGGCAGACGGCCGGCTGCTTTCCGTCGAATCAACCATTGATGACGCGAAAAGCACCTCGCGATTCAACGCGGTTGTGGAAGGCAACACGCTTTTGCTCCGGGCGGACATCGGCGGCGCCGTCTCGGAACAGGAGTTTCCGCGGCCGAAGGAATCGCTGGAGGATGCATTGAAACAGGTCGAACTGGTGCAAGGGGACGCCAATGTGGGGGATGCCTTGACGTTTACGACATTCGAGCCCATGAAGCCGGGAGAAATCAAGGGCCGCAGCGAAATCATTGCCGTCGAAGAACGCCTGCTCGAGGGCGCGCCGACCAAGGTATACAAAATCCGCACCACCATGGACTTCATGGGCATCGAAACGGTGTCGTACGTCACCGAACAAGGGACAACGCTGGAGGACATCACGGCCGGACAAATTACGATGCGTCTGGAGCCGGAAGAAATCGCCAAGGATGTCGACTACAGCAACGACGTGATCGTTTCCAACGCGGCCATGGTGGACGAAATCATTACCGACCCCCGGACCCGGAATGGTCTCAGGCTGCGGCTGTCGGGACCGCTGTCGCCTGCGCACCTGTTCAACGATGAGCGCCAGTTTCTTACGAAGAATGGGGACGGGTACGAATTCACCGGCAAAGCGGTTAACCTCGAGGGGTTTGAGACCGCGCCGCTTCCCGTGACCGATGAAAAAGTGGCGCAATGGCTGGAGCCGACTCTGTTCGTCCAATGTGACGATCCCCGTATTGTGGAGAAGGCCAAGGAGATCGTCGGCGACGAAACCGATTCACTCAAGGCGTCCGCACTCCTGAGCGAATGGGTCTACAAGAACGTCGATACCATCTTTTCTGCACGGCTGACCAACGCCCTGGAAGTGCTGGACAGCCTTGAGGGCGATTGCACAGAGCACAGTATTCTCTTCGTGGCGCTGGCGCGGGCAGCCGGTATCCCCGCGCGCGAAGTGGCAGGGTTGATCTACATGGACTCGGGAACCCGGCCCGGCTTTTACTTCCATCAGTGGGCGAAGGTCTGGGTCGGAAAGTGGATTGACGTGGACCCAACCTGGAATCAGCCCCTTGCCGACGTGACACATATCAAACTAGCCGAGGGGGATCTGTTTCAGCAGGCGCAGCTCATCCCCATCATAGGCCAGATCAAGGTGGAGGTGCTCGACGAAGCGTCCGGCGGTTGATGAGGCAGCGAGGCGCGAGTATGCAAACGGATCCCGCACCGCAGAATGGTCGTAAGCGCCGACGGCGCTGGTTGATCGCGACGCTGATTGTCGCGCTTGCCGCGGTCGCGCTGCTTCTCACCGGCGTTCCACAAGACTACGCTCTCGAATACGGGCTGCGCCGTACGCTGGGAACCAACGTGCGCGTCACGGGGTTGTCTATCGCTCCTTCCGTCCGGATTCGGGAACTGGTCATCACGGGTGACACCGACACGCATCCTGCCGTGATCCGCGGGGTCGATCTTGACTATGCGCTGAACGTCGATTCCATCGTTACCATTTCCGCGGTCTACGTTGAATCAATCGCCCTCGACTTGCGCCAAAACGAGGACGGCGCCACCAACTACGCTTTTGCAGAGCGGCTTCTGCAGGGCGATACGGAATCCAAACCCAGCGACGAACCGCCAATGAACATAGCGCCTTATCTGCCGGACTCGGTCGTGGTAGGTAATTGGTCCATCTCGTTGGAATCGCCACAGGGCAACCTCTCCCTTGACGGACTCCGGATGGAGGCCGATATGGAATCGGTCCTGGCCATGAATGCCCGATTGCTTGGAGAGAACGTACATGGCTTCGTCGCCGGTGCCGGTTTGAAGGAAAAGCAGCCGGTCAACGGCTCGATCGACCTCCAGTTCATGCGCAATATGGCCAGCATGGGATTCACTGCGTCCGTCGCTCTCGACGGCATCGCCACACTCGACGGCACGCTGCACACGATTGCCGCCGTGGGTACGACGGCCGCCCAATTGCGCATCGAGGAAGGCCGATTCCTGGACGACCGCTTCGCGGCCCTGTTACCTGGAGGGCTGCGGTTCGAGTCACTCGATGTGTCGGGAACCGAGATGACGATGTCCTCGCCCCCGGGCATTCCCTGGGACGTGAACGCGAGCATTCACGTCGATGGGAAGGGGATTCGCTATGGCGTCGCGGATCATGAATGGTACGAGGGTGACTTGCAGGTACGCGGGAATTACGACGGCGAACGCGGCGACTTCGAGGCGGTACTGAACAATGGTCAGCGGCTTTCCGTCTTAGTCAGCGGTGAGGTGAAAGACATCCACGTCGCCGCGACCCTCATCGATTGGGATCGCGCGGATCTCGCGGATGCGTTGCCTAAAGACTTCCGGCCCTTGCTCGACGAACTGCCGCACCTCAGCCAGATCGGTGCGTCCGCAGAAGTGCGAACGCAGTGGCCCGCCTATTCCGTCAATGCTTCCGTCGATCCGCTCTTTACGCCCGAGGCTGGAGAAGGCGAACAATTTGCCCTGCGCATCGCGGGTGAGGGCAATATGAATGCGGCGCACGAGGACCTGTTTCATGGCAAGTTGAACGCCACGCTCGGCGAGGGCGAGTTGAACGCCATCATCGATGCGGATTCCGCGAAGCGCTACAACGGCGAATTCAAGGTTGCCGCCATCGACATGGCGCGATGGTTGACACCGGTCCAACAACGCGTGCCCATCGAACCGCCGCCGGGCACACTAAACGGATCGCTCCATATTCGGAATGAGGCCGAGTTCGCAATGCACGGCGAACTCTCCCTTGATGCGGACGATCCAGGATCGGACGTGTCAGTAACGTTCACCGCCATGTCGGAATCGACGGAATCCCTCAGTCCCTTGAGCGGAAGAGCGGCCGTGACATTCCCCACACTTGAACCGCCGGGCACCGCGGACATCGACTACCGTTTCGCTAGCGATGAGTTGTCAGTCGCGGCGACTCTTGCCAGCGTCGATCTCGCTTCCGCGGTGTCACTGGTCGATCGCGACCTCATGCCGGAGGGAATGACAGCGACGCTGACAGGCAGCACAAATGTCACGCGCGATGCCAAACGGCTTTCCATCGCGCTGAACGTGGACGCCGCGCCCGCAACGATCGCCGGGCTGACCGTACCGGCCGAACAACCGTTGCACATCGAAGGAACGTTGCGCGGTCCGGCGGCGTTGAGCGAATTGCGCGCGGAAACGCTGGCGCTGCGTTTGACCGACGATGCAACGGTGAACGTCGGCGAACTTGCGATCGCGTTCTCGCCGTTCACGGTTCGGGGCCACCTCACGGGACGCGTCGATTTCGACTACGTAGGGCCCACCATTGGACTGCCCACCGTGGTCGGTGCGCTCACGGTCGACGCGCCGTTTACGCTGGCTGGCGGAGTACTGGAGGCGCCGCTACGCCTCGAAGGCGACGGGTTCGGATATGGCAAATGGGCCGGGCCCTATGGGACCCCCGTAGTACTGACGGGAGACGCACGCTACGCGCTGGATACCCAGTCCCTCGGCATCGGCAACGCAGAAGTGCTTTGGGGAGAAGGCACGCGCATCACGAGCACGCAGGCCACCGCTGTGTTGAGTCCCTTCTCGCTATCGGCGCCATTCGAAATTACCACGGATCTTGCTCCCCTGGTTGACCTCCGCTTTCTCGATGCCGCAGACGGCACGGCGACCGCGACCGGCACACTCGGCATTGGCAGCGGCCAGCAGACACGCGTTGAATACGATCTCGCCGCACGGTCCCTGACCTTGTCCGGAGCCGTGGCCGCGTTCGGTGGATTGTCGTCCTCCGGCAACCTGGTTTACGGCGAGTCGCTGGATGGACGGGTCCGATTCGCGGCCGCCGAAGCCGCGGCCGCCGGGGCGGTGCTGATCGATCCCCGCGGCGTTTGCATGATCGAGAACGGCGTTGTACAAGCCACCCATGTCGAAGCCTTGCTCTATGGGGGACGGACCACTTTCGACGCGACGATGAATATCCTGGACATGGACCAGGGGGGCCGCTTGGACGCTCATCTCGAAGGGGTCGATTTGGACCGGTTTACTAAAGAATACGAACCGCCGTCGGTCGTGCTCACGGGAATTGCCAATGGAGACGTGTCGCTGGTCTGGGCTGCGAATGGGCTCACGGATTTGCGCGTCGATCTGGCTTCCGACGAGAACTTTTCCATGAACCGGGAGATCATCGAAAATCTGTTGCTCCAGTCCGTCACCGCGGACATGACCGGCCTCAAACGGCTCAATAGACGCATTCGCGAGGACACCATCGGAGAAGGATCGCAACGGCCCTTCGAACGGGCAGTGGTCTCGTTGTCGCTCGAAGGCGACACTTACGAGGAGCAACGGCTGGTTGGACCGGTGACCCTGGAAAGCGAAATGCTCGATCTGTCCATCAACCTGGGCGTCGACCTGCTGGCTATTGCCAGCGCCATGGAACTCCAGCAACAGGCGCAGCTTGGCGAAGGTGATACGATATCCGCAGAACCTGTACAATGGGAGCTTCCTGGAGAGTCTTCCAATCCCGATTCGAATAATTCGGACGATCCGTCGTCCAGTACGTCAAAGGAGGAGGAATCATGAAGCGTATCGGACTTGCATTGGCCACGACCGTGTCGCTCATCGCCCTCGGATGTGTCATCACCACGAAGCACAAGATCGACGCGCATATCGTGCTCGATATTCGCCATATTCAGGAACAGGCCGACGGGGTGCTCGACTATATCGAAGGCAAAACGGACGAACTACCGGCCGCGGACCCCCCTAAGGAAAGCATGGGTCCGACGATTCTGGAGCGCGCGTGCTACGCCATGCTCTCCACCCCCGTGGCCTACGCGGCGGAGCTGAAGGAATCTTCGCCCAAGGTCAAGGAACTCGCCGACAAGATGCGTGAGCGTCAGCCCAAGATCGAGGCCATGAAAAAACAGGGAGCTATCGGCGAAGACAACCGCGGTTACGCCACGCTCCGCGAAAGCGAAGCCATCGCGGATGCCGAGAAGAAGAACGAGGCGCAACAACTGATCGCCGCGGAAAACGCGGACCGCAAAGCCCTCTACCGCGAAATCGCCACAGACAACGCCGACCAGAATGTTACGCTTACCACCGTAGAGCGAATCTTTGCGCAACGCCGTCTCATGCGTGCCGCCGCCGGAGAGGTCTTTCAGTTGCCGCCAGCTGGTGACGACTTTGATAAGTTCAAGGCATCTCCCATGGGCCAGAAGCTCGGCGACGAATGCGCCCCCGGCGCCTGGGTCACCATGAAGTAGGGTTTTCCAATCACACGACGCCGCGCTCTTCATGCGCGCTAGCAACCGAAGCGCCCGGGATTCACCTCCCGGGCGTTTGGGTTTCTGGAGGGCAACGGCCGGCCGTTGCGCTACGTTTGTTGTCCGTCGATGTCGGTGTCGGTCCGTGTAGTTTTGGCCAGAACAAAAGCACCACCGCAAAGACTCCTAACAGCGTAATCCCGACTACGGACCATCGGACACCCACCCGAAAACTTTCGGGGTTAAAACGGAAGCGTATCTCCCGCTCGCCCGTTGGCACCACTACCCCCATGAAATCGCCGTTGACACGCAGAACGGGAAGTACTGAGTTGTCCGCCGCGCTTGTAGCGTGCCACCCTTTGTGAAAGCTTTCGCTAAAGACTAGCAGTTGGGGTGTAACCGCATGCACGTGTACATGCACGTCCCCCGGTCGCGAAGTCACTAAGCTCGCCTCGCCGTTGCCGGGGCGTATGCCAATCGCTTCCTCGACAAGCGCTGTCGTCGCGAGGTCAATGGTCTGAATATCTCGCGCCGGAGAATCGCTCACGATTGCCGAGCCCGCGAGATAAACCCGCGAAACCGGATCGTTCACCGGAATCCATCGATCCGGTTCGCCCGTCACATGGTCGTTCATGTAATACCGCGCACCCGGTTTCTCTTTGTAGGCAACTCCGGCCGCGCGCAATGCAGCGCCGCCGGAGTAATCGAGATTGCGCCGCGGCAACACACCGGCAAGACCGCTGGCCATGTCGTACCCGGCCAGAGCCCAACCGTTGCTCTCCGGCTTGCGGCCGGAGTACAGGCGATAAGGTCCAATGTCGCCAGGTCCAGGAAAGCGCTGAGCGAACCGATCGATCGTGGTGGGCGTGCTCCACCAATGGAGAAAGTGCAGCCCGTAAAGCGACTGGTCCAAGGCGGCCAGCACGAACAAAAGCGGTAGTGCAAACCGAACCCGGTACGCGGCCCCGGCGACAAGGACCACACAGGCCGTGGTCGCCAAGGGTCCCCACCAGAGCAGGGGTGGCGTGGACAAGTCGCCACTGAGCGCTGTATCGAGGACACCGCCGTACGCGAGCAAGGCGAAGGCCCAGCTTGCGAGCGCGAGCGCGACCGCCACCGCGACTGCACCGCGCTTCAGTCTCCGGCTGCATGCCCTCTGAAGTTGATCAAAACCGATTCCTGCGATCGCCGCCGTGGCAAAAAAGAAGAGAACCAGGTACCGGCAAGGTCCTTTGAACAACGAGATGAGCGGAATCCAGTTCACGAGACGGTGGAACCCGGTGTAAGGGCCAAACGCGAGGAGGAGAGCAAGGGCGGCGCCCGCGAGCAAAAACACGACCAGTCTTCGTTGTCCGCCGAGGCGCGGCATGCGCACCAATGCCCAGACCAGCAGGAACGTACACACGGCGCCGCCGTACATGGTGAACTCCTGCAGGTTGCCGTAGAAGCTTCCGTATTCGAAGAAGAATGGATTGAGCAGTTGCAGCAGGTTCAGCGGATGGAGCGAGAGGTAATTGCGAAGCGCATCCGCGTCGGCGATGCGATCGGAATCTATGAGGAACTCATAGCTTGGAAGCCATTGGGCCGCGCCGATCAGGATTCCGATGCCCTTCGCGAGCAACAAGAGGATGGGGGTCCCCCAACTCCGGTGCCGGAAGGTCAGTGCCAGCGTATAGGCCGCCTCGGCGAGTCCGATGATCCAGATGAACTGCGGATAACCGAGGAGCAGCTCCGATGCCGTCAGCAATGCCACTGCGATGACAACCCATGCGCGCTGGCGCGGAGTCCTGCCAGTAAACGCACCATCGATCGCGAGGAGAAGCCATGGCAGATGAACTGTCATCTCGACAAGATGCATATGCGCCGCGCGCAGGATGCCGAATCCGGAGAAGGCAAATAGGAAGGCGGCAAACAGCGCCGCCGCACGGCTCATGGACCAGCGGCGAAAAAGCAGGTAGCAACCCGACAAGATGGCTGGATAACAGAGCAACAGTTCGAGATTGAAGGCTACCTGTAAGGGCAGGAACCGGTAGAGCAGATAGTGCAACGGATGCAGAAATCCACCTTGGCCTTCGCCGTGAATGTAGTGCCCGCACAACACCTGCGGGTTCCACAGAATCGAGTCCCCGTTACGCAGGCAGTCCTGGTAGAAGGCACGCGCGGGCAAGTGAAAGCCGCCGAGATCAATGTGGGTGTAAACCTTGCCGGTCAGCAAGGGAATGGAAAGCGCGAACAGGACCGCCGCGCAACAGGCCAGACCGACGCGAAAATGGATCATATCGTTGCCGTCGGTTGCGTGATTGTTTTGTGGCGTTTTCGGCATGGGTACTTCCCAGTTACTTGGGTGGAAGATTGCCACGATACTGTGGCCGTTTCCAGTGAGGGGAAAGAAGGATGGACCTGCGGTCCATGGGGGACATGGGCTGGAAGCCCATGGCACCTCGAATCACGGCCTGGAAGGCCGTGCCGCCTCTGGCGTCACGCGAAGTATCGGTCAGACCTTGCCGGACTCGATGGCGGCGACGGCGTTGCGGCCGAGCCTATGGACCATGACGATGAGCATGGCGAAACGTTCGTCCTGGGTGAGTCCCTGTTTGTAGCGGTAGTAGATTTGTTGGACGATGACCGAAAGTTTAAGCAGGGCCAGAATGTAAAAGAAGAGGACATTTGAGATGTCGCGGCCGGTACGTGCGGCGTAGGCCTCCGCAAGTTCCATGCGGGTCATGGCGCCAGGTTCGGTGGTGAGAAAGCACTGGACCACGTGCATCTCCTCGTCGTCGGCCTGGATCCAATAGCCGAGGGAAGTGCCAAGGTCCGCCAGGGGATCGCCGATGGTCGCCATCTCCCAATCGAGCACGCCGAGAATCTTCGTGAGGTCATCCGGATCGAGCACGATGTTGTCGAACTTGTAATCGTTATGCACGAGCACGGCCCCGGTATCAGCCGGAATGCGCTCGTGGAGCCACGCCACGACACGATCGATCTCGGGAATGTCGTCGGTCTGCGAACCGGCGTAGCGCTTTGACCAGCCCTTCACCTGACGTTCCACGTAATTTTCGCCTTTGTACAATTCATCAAGCCCGATGGCGCGATAGTCCAGCGCGTGCAAATC
The DNA here is from genome assembly GCA_023384315.1 of Candidatus Hydrogenedentota bacterium. Classification (GTDB taxonomy): domain Bacteria; phylum Hydrogenedentota; class Hydrogenedentia; order Hydrogenedentales; family SLHB01; genus JAHDWY01. The sequence goes on from JAHDWY010000001.1 coordinate 24,502, forward strand.
TGCGAGGTTCTCGATAAAGGATTGGCAACAACGGCGGGTGAGTTCGGTTGTGTTCTCCAGGCCTTCGGGTTTGCGCGACCGAAGTATCACGCCCTTGATGCGTTCCATGACATAGAACTGCGCGCCGATAATCGACTCGTCCTCGCAGAACGCCAAGGGGCTCGGCGCGGACGGATACACGGGATGTAATTTCGATAACACCGCAAACTCGCGCCCCATGTCATGGGCGGATTTCACCTTGCTCCCAAAGGGCGGACGCCGCAAAACGAGTTCCCGGTCGCCCGCGCGCAACAGATACGTCAGGTTGGAATGGCCGCTCGGAAACTGCTCGACCACGATGGGCCCGTCCACGCCAGGCACGGCTTCCGCCAGGTAGCGCGCGAGGGCCTCCGTGTCGAGTTCCTCTCCCTTGCGAACGGGGGCCGTGCCGTCGAGCGAACCCGTCATTGGTTCGCCCCCGACTTGATCGTGATGCCGTGGCGTTTCAGGATGCGTTTTGCGACCGATTGCTTGTGGACCTCGTCGGGGCCGTCGTAGATGCGCGCGGGCCGCTCGTGCCGGTAGAAGTGCGAAAACACGGCATCATCGGTGACGCCGTAACCGCCGAGACATTGCACCGCGCGGTCGACGACGCGCTGCATGGTGTTCGCCACGGTAAACTTGATGAGCGAGATTTCTTCGCGCGCTTCCTTCGCGCCGTGCTGCTCGATGCACCAGGCCGCGTGCAACACCATGAGCCGCGCCGCATTGATCTCTGCGCGGCTGTCGGCGATCCACTGTTGGACCATCTGCCGGGTACCGAGGGGAACACCTGGCGCGACTTCGCGTTTGGCCGCGTGGGCGCACATGATTTCAAAACTGCGTTCGCAAATCCCGATCCAACGCATGCAGTGGTGAATGCGCCCGGGGCCGAGCCGTTCCTGGGCGATGGCGAATCCCATCCCCTCGCCGCCGAGCAGGTTGGACTGCGGCACGCGGCAATTCTCGAAGCGGACCTCGCCGTGGCTGGCCCAGTCCTCGCCTGCGTCACCCATGACGCCGATGTTGCGCACGAGCGTGTAACCCGGGTTGTCGAGCGGCACGAGAATCATGCTCGCGCGGAAGTGGGGATCCTGATTCGGATCCGTCACCGCCATGACCACGGTAAACGACGCGCCCTCGGCCGATGACGTGTACCACTTGTGGCCGTTGATCACATAATCGTCCCCGTCCTTGACCGCCGTCGTGCTCATCCACACCGGATTTGAACCTGCGTGCTCCGGCTCGGTCATGGCGAAACAACTGCGGATATCGCCGCGCAACAGCGGATCGAGAAAGGTCTTCTGCTGCTCCGGCGTGCCGAATTGGATGAGGATTTCCATGTTGCCCGCGTCGGGCGCCTGGCAATTGAAGCAGTAATGGCCGAGCGGCGTGCGGCCCAGTTCCGCGCTCAGGAGACCATGCTCGACCAGACTGAGCCCGAGCCCGCCGTGCTCTTTGGAGATCTGCGGGAGCCACCATCCACGCTTCTTGACGTCCTCGCGGATGCGCGCCAACTCCGGCAATAGCGCCTTGAATCCCCGCGCGTGGTCCCTGCGCTCGAAGGGGTACAGCTCTTTCTCAACGAACTCCCGGACGGCGCCGAGAAAATCCTGTGTCTGTTGTGGTATCGAGAAATCCATGACCGGCTTCCTTTCTGCGGTAGGCCCCGCCTACCGGTACGTCCACAGCATGGGATCGTTGAGATGGGACATGCCATTAAATCCATTCAGGGTGAAACGCCCGTTCGTGAACAGGAACTCCGTGGTCGAGGCGTTCCGCACCTGCCACACCAGTTCGAGCGTCGCCTCAGGAGTCGTGTTAAGGGCCATACCGAGTGCGACCGCCGTCGGGCCGCCGGAAGTAAACGCGGCGATGCGCTCACCTTTCTTCGCACTGTCGAGAATAGACCGGTACGCCTTTGTTACGCGATCCCGGAAGTGAACGAAGGTTTCGATTTCGTCGTCCCGATACTGCTCGTTTGCCCAATGCAGCATGAGTTTTTCGAACGCCTTTTGGAAGTTCTTCTCCTTCTCGCGCTTGTCTTCGACTTCCATGAACTTCTGCATGAGCAACAGGACGTGCTCGTCCTCCGCGCAAAGTTGGGGCATGAAGCGCTTCGCCAGTTTTTCAACGGGCATCTCGGCGATGGCCTCTTCGATCTGAATCTCCGGAAACGACTCGCCGGCTTTCGCATAGCATTCCGCGACAATCTCCGCGGAACGGCGTTGCCGCGCCAAGGGTCCGGAGTATACGCGATCGAAGACGATCCCATGGTGGACCCAGAACTTCCCAAGGTGGCGGCACTGCTCTTCCCCCAGCGGGCTCAGTTTGTCGTAGTCTTCCTCGTGAAACGAAGCTTGCCCGTGGCGGACAAGGACAAGAACACCCATTGTGCACTGTAACTCCCAATACGTGTCGTAAACCCTGACAGCAAATCCGAAATCCGAAGCACAAAATCCGAAACAAATCCTAATGACCAAAATCCAAAATGGCTTCGCCGAGTCAATCAGGCGATAACAACCGCCTCCAAACCTTGGAGAGGGCTCACACCAACTCCCGGCCAACGCAAAGGGTGTCTTCCCTGTTTCGCGTTTTGGATACTCGAATCTGTTTCGGATTTCGAAATTCGTGTTTCGGATTTAATCCCTTTACCTTACGGAATCGACGGAGGCGGGACAAGGGGCTCTCCCGATTCCAGCGAACGGACGACCGCGTCCAGAATAGGTTCAAGGTCGGCCGCCGTCACGCGCGAGAACCAGACGTTGTCCGGAAACACCATGATGTTGGGGCCGTCCTCGCATTTGTCCATGCAGCCCGACTGACTGACTCGAATCTTTGAGCGAAGCTGTCGCGCCTTAACCATGGCTTTGAGCGTGTCACGCAGTTCTCCGCCGCCGGCGCTCATGCAGCAAACACGCTCGCCCTCCGCGCGCTCGTTGGTGCAGACAAAGATGATCTTCTCAAAGGGTAGCGAATTAACGTCCATAGCGCGCCTTCTGAAAGGTATAGCCGTTCGTAGCCCCAGGATCGATGATGGCGGAATTATACAGAATCCCGTGCCAATCGGAACGTGCCTGGCGGTCCACTCGTTGCGGCGTTTCGAATTTTGGACATTCGAAATTACTCCGGATCTCGAGATTCGGATTTCGGATCTGGTTCTTTCGCGGCACCATACCTTGTCCCTCACGATGCCATTCGATATGCTGTGCACTAGGCGGCATTTTCCGCCATCGTCTTCCATTGCCGGCCTACGGAGTATCTTATGGCTGAATCCATCTTACTCGGACTCGCGGGTATCGTCGTACTCGGCATTGCCGCGGAGTGGCTGGCCTGGCGCATTCGCCTGCCAACGATCTTCGTCCTGCTCATATTCGGCGTCGTCGCCGGGCCGATAACGGGCCTTTTCGACCCGGATCAAATGTTCGGCGACTTGCTCATGCCGCTGGTCTCCCTGTGCGTCGCCGTGATCCTTTTCGAAGGCGGCTTGACACTTCAACTTCGAGAACTGCGCGCGGTGGGTCGAGTCGTCTGGTTGTTGATTACCCTGGGCGTGCTGATTACATGGGTGCTTGCGGCCGCGGCGGCGAGTCTCTTCCTTGGGTTCGAAGCCCGGCTCGCGGCCTTGCTGGGAGCCATCCTCGTGGTGACGGGTCCGACTGTCATCATACCCCTGCTCGCGCACGTTCGGCCACGCGGGAAGGTCGCGTCCATCCTCAAGTGGGAAGGCATTACCATCGATCCCGTGGGCGCCAGCTTTGCCGTGCTTCTATTTGAAGCACTGTATCTCCATGCGGACGAAACGGCGACCTTGGTTGTGGCGTTGGGCGTGATTCGCACCATAGCCATTGGGTGTCTGCTTGGCGGGGCGGGGGTAGCTCTTCTCGTCGTCGTGTTGCGGAAGCATTGGGTTCCCGATCATTTGCATAGCCCCGTGGCGCTTGCCGTTGTCCTCGGGACCTTCGCGTTGTCCAACGCGCTGCAGCACGAATCGGGACTGTTGACCGTGACTTTGCTGGGGGCGATTCTCGCCAATCAACGTTACGTGAATATCCGGCACGTGGTGGAGTTCAAAGAAAACCTCCGTGTCCTTCTACTATCGAGTTTGTTCATCATACTCGCGGCGCGCCTGGATTTGGACCGGCTGCTGCGGCTCGGTCCGGGTACCGCCTTGTTTCTCGGCGCACTGATACTCCTCGTGCGACCTGCAACCGTGCTCACCTGCACCATCCGTTCCGGCTTGAACTGGCGGGAACGGGCCTTCCTCGCCTATCTCGCGCCACGCGGGGTCGTGGCAGCAGCAGTGGCTTCTGTTTTTGCCCTCCGGCTTTCGGAGAACGGCATCGCGCAAGCGGAGGAGATGGTGCCGGTCACATTTTTTGTAATTGCGGGGTTGGTCGGCTTGTACGCGCTGACCGCACGCCCGGTCACGCGGCTGCTAGGGCTTGCTCTACCGGAGCCGAACGGTGTCGTGATTGTGGGCGCGCACCGGTTGGGCCGCGCCGTTGGCAAAGCGCTAAAGACCGAAGGCATTCCTGTGCTCGTAATCGACCGGAACCGGGGCAACATTTCCGCGGCGCGCATGGAAGGATTGACGACCTACCATGGCGACGTGCTGTCGGAACACGCCCTGCACGAAACGGACCTCTCCGAGATGGGCAGACTCGTCGCCCTGACGGCCAACGACGAAGTCAATTCGCTGGCTGCGCTACACTTCAGCGAACGTTTCGGTACCA
>JAHDWY010000001.1:29265-30719 GCA_023384315.1 Candidatus Hydrogenedentota bacterium
GGTACCACGGCCGTCTACCAGTTAGCCGTAGCTGGCACCACGTCGGGAAAAAGCGATGCGAAAGAACCTGCATCGCATCTGCGCGGCCAGATCCTCTTCAGCAAGGACATCGGCTATGATGCGCTCGCGCGGCGGGTTGTCGAGGGCGCGACCGTGAAGGCCACCAAGATCAGTGACAAGTTCACCTTCGACTCCTTTCGGGTTGAGCACGGCGAGTCCGCGACGCCCATGTTTATCGTCACCGAGCGGGGAGGATTGCGCATGATCACAGCCGGTATGGAGGTGAATCCGCAGCCCGGGGACAAGATCATCGCGTTGGTCGACCGCGAACCGGAGGTGGCGTGAATCCTGCCGTGACGATCTCGTCTGTGGCCCATGGCGGCTATGGCATCGCCCGCATCGACGGGCAGGTCTGTTTCATCCCGTACGCTTTGCCCGGCGACGAAGTGGTGGTGCGCATCGTACGCCGGTCGAAGGGTGTTTTGTGGGGTGCCATCGATCGCATCGTCGCGCCGTCGCCGGATCGGATCGATCCGGGCTGCAGCGTCTACGGGCGCTGCGGCGCATGCACGTGGCTGCACTTCGCCTATCCGGCCCAGGCGGAATGGAAACGGCGGATCGTGCGCGACTGCTTCGAGCGTATCGCAAAACTTCAGGTCGAGGTTACTTGGGCCGACGACCCAGAACGGCGCCTGCACTACCGCACGCGCGCCGAGTTTCACGGCGAGGGAAATGGTTTTGGCTTCTACGCAGGCGGCACGCACGACGTCGTCGACGCAGTCGCCTGCCCGCTGTGTCATCCACGGCTGAATACCGTGTTGTCCAGGTTGCGCGAACTGGGACTGCGTGGATCGGTCGAAGTATCCGTGAACCCGGAGGGCGACGACGTTCTCGTATGGTCGACGAGACAGAGCGCGCCGCTAGCCTCGGCGTATCCGAACACACAGTGGATCGGTTCGGATGGTCCGCGCGCGCTGTTTCTGTTCGACGGCGTGCCAGTAGTGAACGGCGCGTTTTCGCAGTCCAGCCTGTTGTTGAATCGTGTGCTGCTGCGCGTCGTCCAGGAGGCGGTGGGCGATTCGGAACGAATTCTCGATCTCTATTGCGGCAGCGGCAACCTCTCGCTCGCCCTCGCGCGGGATCGGTCGGTGGTCGGCATCGATCACAATCGCGCATCTATTGAAGCCGCGCAAGCGACCGGGCAGGGCGACTACCGCGCCGGAGACGAGAACGCCTTCGGCGCCGCAATCGGCGAGGGGCAGTGGGACACCATCCTGCTCGATCCGCCCCGGACCGGCGCGAAGCCTGTCGCCGGAGTGCTCGCTGCGTGTAGCGCAACGCGGGTCGTCTACGTTTCCTGCGATCCCGCCACGTTGGCGCGAGACGCCAAGGTACTGGCCGCAGGCGGGTGGAAGCCGAACCGGGTCACCGCGGTTGATCTCTTTCCCAGTACT
>JAHDWY010000607.1 GCA_023384315.1 Candidatus Hydrogenedentota bacterium
CTTCGATTTGCGCCGCCGGACGTAGCCCTTGTCCGCCATGATGGTCATGATGGTCATGACCGAGGTGTAGGCCAGATCGCGTTCCTTGGCAAGCTCGTCGCGAACCTGCCGGACGGTGGACGGCCCTCGCTGCCAGAGGATTTTCAGAATGGCCAATTCCAGGTCTGTGGGAAACCGGGAAGGGATCCGGGGCATGATTGGCGCCTCCTCGCTTGGATGATTACTAATTCGTTAGTAGCATAACGCGACCGGGTCGCGTTGTCAATATCTACTAACGAATTAGTAATCGGCGGGGTTGACGCACCCGACCTCCGTGCGATTCCCTGCTCGCAGGGGGTAGCGGATTCTACCCGTGCGGAAGGAGCGGCCGCTCCGGACGGGCCGGCGGGTCTTCAACAATGGCTGCCGATTGGCCATTAGTGGAAGCGGCGCCGCCGCGGATAAGCAGGGTCAGCTCATCCACCAGATTCTCCAGGCCTCCAGCTCGCTCCGCGAGCACGCCACTGGCCTTGGCCGCGCTCTCCGAGCTGTTGACGCTCTGCTGCATGACGTGATTCATCTGTTCCACCGCTTGAGAGATTTGCTGGATACCTGCGGACTGCTCGCGCGACGCTCGCGAGACATGGTCGATGAGATTGGTAATCTCCTTCACCGCGTCTGCGATCTGCTCCAGAATTACGCTCATGTCTTGAGCTACGGTGACGCCGCTCGCAGCCGTTTCCCGGGATTCGGTCAGCAGAGCGCTCGTCTCCTTGGCGGCAGTGGCGCTTCGATGGGCAAGGCTTCGCACTTCCTCCGCGACGACGGCGAACCCTTTGCCCGCTTCTCCCGCCCTTGCCGCTTCAACCGCGGCATTCAACGCCAGCAGGTTCGTTTGAAACGCGATCTCGTCAATCGTCTTGACGATTTTCGCGGTTTCGTCAGACGTCGACTTGATTCGGTCGATGGCAACGGACATGCGGTTCATCGTTTGCCGTCCCTGCTCCGCAGCCTCTGTTGCGCGACGGGCCGCCGCGTCGGCTTCCGCGGCGTTCCCCGCGCTTTCTTGGGTCTGGGCGGACATCTCTTCGAGGGACGCGGAGGACTCTTCCAGGCTTGCCGCCTGCGAACCGGCCGCTTCCGCCACATGCTGAGAAGCTCGAAGGATATCCGACGACGCATCGAGCAACTGGGCCGCGTCCGAGCGCAATCGTGCTGCGATACCGCTCAAGGGCCGCATGGCGGACCGGTTCACCAAAATCGCGATCAACGCGCACTCCAGGACCAGCGCGAACAGGAATACAAGCGAGATCTCCCAATTCAACCGCGAGACTGCCGCCGCGCTCTCCGCCGTGCTCACGGTAACGCTACACACGCCGAGAACGTCTCCATCCTTCGCACCCGAGTGGCAGGCCAGGCAAGATTCCTCCGCGATGGAAGGGATGACGTAGCGGACCGAATGCTGGGTGTCATCGACGACTTCGATCGGCTCACCCGACGCGAGGGCGCGTTCCTCAAGCGCGTCTGCGGAATTCGCACTCTCGCGCTCGCCAAAGTCGAGGATCGAAGCCGGAGAGCGAACGACGCGCACTTCGTCAAGCCCTTCGCGCCGGCGCACGCCAATGAGGAACTGATCGAGCCCGATCATGTCCCCGGTCTGGCCATACGCGGATACCGCGTCGGCCACCGTACCTGCGAGAATCTCCGCCGATTCCTCGGCTTGGGCCAGCGTGATGGAGCGCGCGCGCAGATTGATGCGGAGCGCGGCTGCGCCCAGGACGATAATGAGCGTACCTAACACCGCGAATAGAATCGTCGCGCGAATGCTCAAGCGCGCCGTGCGAGACCTTGCGTGATCCATAGCACCCCCAGATGCACCCTCGTACTGGCAGTGCGATGCCGCCTGGCACGCTCCTATCCGTCCTCGAATGGACGGAGCACGCCCGTTATTAAACGTCTCATGAACCCCCCTGGTTCAGTACCACCAGTGTACCACACTGCCCGAGAATTTAGCCAGTGTGGCTGAAGCATCCGGAATTCGGTATCGTAGTCCATAAAACCGAAGGGAAATCACCATGGACAATGCGAAGGCATCCCCCCGAACCTCAATCACTCGCCGCCGTTTTCTTGGAGTTTCATCCGGAATACTTGCGGGGCTGCACTTTCAGAGTCACGCACAAGACCAAACGGTAGAATCGGCAAAACCGAGAATCCGAAAGCTCGGCACCCTCGACCTGGATCTTGTGGAGACGACGCCGGTGGTATTCAAGGATCGGGTCTACCGTTTCGAGTACGTTCGGCCCGGGTATTGGGATAACGCGACGGGAGACTCGTATTTCCGGTTCACCGATCGCGAAACCGGGGAGGCAAGCGCCCCCTTCGCGAAGGGATATCACCTGGGATGCGCCATGGTTGAAGGCGGGACGATCTACGTGATGGGCACCAATATCTGGGATGGCGAACGCATCGACATCTTCGTCTCCAACGACATGGAGCATTGGGAAACCTGGAACGTCCTCAACCTGCCGGGGTACGGAATCTTCAACACCTCGCTCTGCACTATCCATGACGGCTACATGCTCATGTACGAAGTGGGCAAACCGCCCGAAGTCGCGGGAACGCGCTTCACGGCTCTCTTCGCACGGTCCAGCGATCTGCGCCAATGGGAGCTGATGCCGCCCGAGTGTACCTACTCAAAAGATCGGTATACGGCGCCCCACGCCTTGCGCCACCACAACGGGTATTACTACAACTTCTTCCTCGAAGCGGTAAACGGCGGATATGAGCAGTACGTGGTGCGCTCTAAAGACCTGATTGTCTGGGAACTAAGTCCCCTCAATCCGGTGCTGAAAGCCTCCGACGAAGACAAGCAGATCGCCAACGACAAGCTAAGCCCCGAGCAACGGGAAGTCGTCGCCAACGCCACCAACATCAACAACTCCGATATCGACTTTTGCGAGCACAACGGCAAGCTCATCATTAACTACTCCTGGGGCAACCAGCACGGCACCGAGTTCCTCGCCGAAGCCGAATTCGACGGTACCCTGGCTGACTTCCTCGAAAGTTGGTTTCCGAGCTAGGACGGTTTTCGCCTTCGAGATACTTCTACATCCCTTGACAGGGGAGCTTTGCGGGAGTTACTATACCGTCTAGACGGTATAGTAACTACAGGCCAACCAATCCATATGCCACGTCCTAGTTGCAATGATCTCCTCCTCGACTCCGCCGAAGCGGTGGTGGTCGAAGGCGGTCCATCGCGCCTCACCCTCGATGCCGTTGCCGAGAAGGCCGGTGTCAGCAAGGGCGGGCTTCTATACCACTTTCCGACCAAGGACGCGCTTGTGGAGGCGATG
>JAHDWY010000608.1 GCA_023384315.1 Candidatus Hydrogenedentota bacterium
GTAGAAAAGTTCCGTATCGCGGTGGTCGCGTCCTTCGATGGCACGCAGGACCACCTCGAGGCTGCGGATCGTTTCCACCTTATCATAGCCCTCCGCGCTGAGCGCGGCTCGCAACACGTCCAATGCGAGTTCCTTCTGTTCCGGGCTCATCGACTTGAATGCGACCCCGGCGCGCTCTTTCGGAACAAAGTGCCAGTTCAACCGTTCTTCATCGTTGAACGGAAACACTGCCGCTGACCGTTGATCGGCGTCCAGCGCATTCAGGAAGACTGTCGAAGCCTTCACCAGGTCATCGATTGGCGTGGCACGTGCCATCATGCCCCACACACACAGTACCCCCAAAGCAACCACGAACGATCGTATCATGACTCCACTCCCACCGGTAAGTTCCTTGCATCTCCCGAATCTGGAGGAACCTATATCGTACTTATTCTCAGGGGATACCGCCAATGCAAGGAGGGAGCGGAGCGCGCAAACGGATGAATCTGGCGGGCCGGGATGGTACCATGACGCCGAAATTCCAACCTGAAAGCGACCATGGAGTATGTTCGTTGGCTTCCTATTTCATCTCGTTTGTCCTGGCCGTGGTAATCATGGCCACGGCACAAGGACCCGCCGTAGAACCACTGGCCCCGAACGCGGCGGCGCTGAACGACCAACCGGAGCAAACCGCAGTGATTGAGCAAACGGCGACATCGGTTCCGCGAGACTTGTCCGCCGAGGAATCGGCCATCCTGAACACGCACTATTGGGATGAATGGGTCGGCGATAGCTTAGCCGTCTGGGTTTCGGTAGACGAGCAAATGTTCCGAATCGTCGAGGACCGAAAGGTCCTCTGGGAGGCGCCCTGCGCGACGGCCGAGAAAGGCACGGGGTTCATCACGAACAGTATGCAGACTCCTCTCGGATGGCACAGCGTCAAACGGAAGGTCGGCGACGACGCGCCCTGGGGACAGGTGTTCAAAGGGGCACAACCCATCAACCGCGTTTGGAAGCCGGGAGACGAAACGGATGAAGACCTGGTGCTCACGCGGTTGCTCTGGCTCACGGGCGAGGAGCCTGGCGTGAACCAGGGCGGCAACGTGGACTCTTACAACCGCTACATCTACATCCACGGGACAAACGACGAAGAGAGAATCGGCACGCCGTCGTCGCACGGCTGCGTTCGCCTGCGCAACGACGACGTGATCGAAGTCTATGAGTTGATTCCGCTGAACGCACGGGTCCTGATAACGGAAACGAAGACGAACCGTACGGAGGAGTAAACGCTCTGGAGCTTGGTGCCGCGCCCTAAAGCTGTCCGGTAAACCGGCAATCAAAGAGCGAATTATCCTTGGGGCCAAACCAGCCCACGCCCCAGCGCTGATTCTCGCCGCCGAAGATGTTCGGCGTTTCCGGCGCCCAACCGAACCGTTCGCTGGTCACATGACCGTCGCACCAGACGACATTCGCGCGAAACTCGTGCCGGAAATGGATGCTGGGCGATGCGTATCCCCACGCGGGGTTTCCGGCGGGCGCGTCGTTGGTAACGAAAAAGGGTGGTTCCAGGAAGCCATACTCGACGATGTACCCTTCCTGCGGCATGGCCGCGTCCGCAAACATGATCGTGTTGGCAGGGTCGAAGACGCGCACGTCCGGCGTGGTCTTTTTGGGCGCGGTGAGATAGTCGTTTTCGTAATACGTGCCGCCGATGTACGAGGCGTTGTATCCGTAGCCGCCGGTTCCCGACTCAAAGGCATTCGGCACTTCGCCCTGCTTCCGGAACTCCGTGAACACCGGACATTCCTTCACTCGTCCGTCAGGTAAGTACTCAGCGAGAGGCCCCTTCTTGGGGTCGAAGTCGGAATCCGGGCTGGCGGTGTCGCGAATGCCGTGCCAGCGGATCCTCCCCCCGAATCCTTCATTGATATCCGGCGCCGCCGGACAATAGCGGCCGTTGTTCTCGTTCGCATACATGGTGTTGGCGAGATACAACTGGCGAAGGTTGTTCACACACTGCATGGAGCGGGCCTTCATGCGGGCCCGGCTCAACGCAGGCAAGAGCAGCGCGGCCAGGATACCGATGATGGCGATAACGACGAGCAATTCGATTAGCGTAAAGGCGGCACTCTCGCTGCCGCCCGAACGGCGAGGAACGCGCAATGCGGCGCGTGCTGTTTCAACAGACTCTCTCATGGAGTTTCCTTCCTGCGCGACCTTTCGCGCGAATGATTTCCTTTTACGTTCTCGCGGAAAAGTAGGCAGGAAAGGGCGAATCTCGCGTTTCCCGCTGCAACTTTTCCTCGAAGTTGCCGCAAGAACAATCGCCCGATGGCAGGTCTTCTGGCTCCCGGATCCCTCTCGCGCCGCGCCTTCCCATCCTCTTGGACAGTGGCATCGTTGCGGCGGTCGTCCCCGGTTACAGCAGCGGGACTGCGACGGCTTCACACCGTACTTCCCTTGCACAACGGACAAAAACGATTTGCGCCAGGGTCACCTCCTTTCGAGCGAGCGATCGCGCTGGTTTATGGACGTTATGGACTGTATGGACGCGATGGACCAAAGATACCTTCTACGCGATCCTTACAGGGCTCCCCGTCCATATCGTTCATAATGTCCATACTGTCCTTAGACAAGAATCCATAGACGGAGTTCACGCAAGTAACGTCTTCGGAAACGGGTGGAAATGCAGGCCCGGGGCGGGTGGGATCCCTCATTAAGCTGAAGAGATCCGGGTCATGCCACGACCGTTTCGCGAAGTCATTGCACATACTCGTCACACGCGGGCAGGTCTTCTGGCTTCCGGGTCGTTCTATTCGCCGCGCCTTCCCATCCCCCCGAATGGTGGCGGTTTGCGGCTTTCGTCGCCGGTTACAGCAGCGCGTCTGCGACGGATTTTCACCGTGCTTCCCTTAGCCCACGCGCTTCGGTTCAACTGATGGGCTGAGTATACGCCGGAGCGTCCTTGCAGTCAACGGCTGGCCTTCGGAGTCCAGCCCGAAGTGCCGTAGTATTTCAGGGTTCTCATCGCACAATAGAGTTTCCTGCATTTTTCGGCCCAAAAGGAGTTGATCAGATACTTCTAATCGGGGAGGCGGTATCACTGTGTATTTCGTCGGATAAGGGGACTGTCGAGATCGCTGATGGGCCCACAATCCCACCAGAGACTACCATTTTGATTGCCTCCTCCAGGCTCAAGCTGCAGCCACTTATGTCACCGCGATTAAAGAATTCGAGAAGTCCGACCGTTACGTTCGGCGTAGTCGGCACAAAAACCTTGTAGTATTCTCGGCCATTTTTCGAGGTAACTTTCCCTACGAGGAATCCTATGGTACGGGCACCCTCGTG
>JAHDWY010000609.1 GCA_023384315.1 Candidatus Hydrogenedentota bacterium
GCGCAGACACATCCGAGACGCACACGTGGGAGGGCACGATCCGTAGAGACCCCGTTGACCGCGACGAGATCACGGTGGCAGCCTTCACAGGGCACAAAATCTACACGGGCACGCCCATGGCCTTTAACAGCAGCGCCATCTGGTTTCCTCATAACGAGCTCGTTGCCGCGACGAAACACCACAATCCCGATTTCCTCTTCTTCTCCGGCGACCAGATCTACGAAAGCGATTACACCGGCGCGCAGCGTGAACCGATCGAGAAAGCCATCCTCGACTATCTCGACAAGTGGTACCGCTGGTACTGGGTCTTCGGCGACCTGGCGCGCGATGTACCTAGCGTGGCGATTCCGGACGACCACGACGTGTACCACGGCAACATCTGGGGCGCGGGCGGCCGCCACGCGGACAAGCAGGACGACGGCGGGTTCACGATGCCGCCGCGCTTCGTGAACATGGTGCAGCGCACGCAGGTGAGTCATTTGCCCGACCCCGTCGACCCGGCTCCGGTCGAACAGGGGATCACGGTGTACTTCACGGACCTCGTGTACGGCGGAATCAACTTCGCGATTCTCGAGGATCGCAAATTCAAGTCTTCGCCGACCGCAATGATTCCAGAGGGCGACGTCGTCAACGGGTTCTTTCACCATCCCGACTTCGATCCCGCCACACAGGCCGACGTGGAAGGCGCGGTGCTGCTCGGCGAGCGGCAATTGAAGTTCCTGAATGACTGGGCAAACTCGGATGAAGGCGCCGTCAAGGTTGCGTTATCGCAGACGGTGTTTAACAACGTGTCGACGCTGCCGCGCGACTTCGATTCCGACAAGGGGACGCCCGGACTCCCTCCGGTGCCGCGCGACCATTTATCCGATGACTACAAGCTCATCGCCGACGCCGACTCGAACGGCTGGCCTCAAACCGGCCGCAACGCCGCCGTGCGCGCCTTGCGTAAGGCCAACGCGTTTCATCTCTGCGGCGACCAGCACCTCGGCATCGTCGTGCGCTACGGCGTCGATGACTGGAACGATGCGGGCTATGCGTTCTGCGTGCCCGCCATCGGAAACACCTGGCCGCGCCGATGGTATCCGCCGATGGAAGGGAAGAACCGCGACGAGGATCGTCCCCCCTATACGGGAGCGTTCAAGGATGCATTCGGCAACTACATGACCATCCTCGCCGCAGCCAATCCGCTGGACGCCGGTATCGAACCCGCCGACCTGTATAATCGCGCGCCCGGTTACGGGATCGTCCGCATCAACAAGCCGGACCAAAGCGTCCGCATCGAGTGCTGGCCCCGCTGGGTCGACCCCTCCAAACCCGGTGCGGAGCAGTACCCCGATTGGCCGGTGACGGTGCATCTGAAGGACGGGTCGGTGGAGTATTGAATGGTGTACCGTTCGCTCTCAGCTATGGTACTTCCACGCGATGAAGTTCCATTTATTCCGTGTGGGGTCCGGTGCACGCGCCATAATTCCGTGCTACACTGAGTCAATCAACTGGAGCGAGACTCTTCCGTTATTGATGATTGACTGCGATTCTGGTGGGAGCACATCGACTTCGCTCTGAGGATGAAGGACATGACTGGCAAGGAATTCGTTAGATTCGTGGCAAACGGAAACATCGATGTTGTTCAGATCGTTTTGGACATCCTGAGCGACACGGGGTCCGGATATTGCGTGATCGGCGGCCTCGCCGTAAATGCTTACGCTGAGCCAGTAGTGAGTCTGGACCTCGACATTGTGGTTGCGGTTGAGGACGTTGAGAAGGTGAACCGCCTGGCTCAAGAGCGGGGTTTTGCGATTGAGCGCTTTCAGCATAGTGTCAATCTGTCAATGAAAGGCTCCGACTTGCGTATTCAACTTCAAATGGACCCCAGATACCAAAGCTTCATTCCGAATGCCGAGACCAAGAGCGTACTTGGATACGAGATGAAGGTTGCAGGACTTGGTGACGTTTTGCAAGGGAAGATCTGGGCCTACTTGGACAAAGAGCGTCGGAAGAGCAAAAGACAGAAGGATTTGTCTGACATCCTCAGGTTGTTAGAAGGCTTTCCCGACCTCGAAGAGTCTCTGCCCCAAAGCCTTCGAGATGAGCTTAATGAGGAATAGTTACACCGCATTCGTCAAAGCTCATTCTATTCAGCATTTGCCGGTTACGCTGTCCCATGAACCTAAAATGACACGACTGTACGGAGGAACCGTGAATGGAATGGAATTGTAGAGCGGGCCTGGTTGGATTGCTTGGCGTTGTCGTAGCCATGGGTGGGCTAGCATTCTTCGTAACAACGCGGGATGCGCACGCGCAATCCAAGGTCGTTCGGGGTGAGCGGTTTGAACTGGTGGACGCGTCGGGCAATGTGCTTGCCGTGCTTGGCCCGCAGCACAACGGCAGCCCGGGCCTGACGCTGTACGGCAAAGAAGGGACGCCAAGCCTGCGACTTGCCGTCAACCCGGCCGGCGGCGCGAATATCTTCATGCTGGATCAGGAAGAACGCGCGCGGGTCAATTTGCTGGTCACGCCCGAAGGGCAGCCGTTCTTCCACTTTCTCGATCAGAACGAACGGGGCCGGGCTGGATTCGGTTTGAGTGGCGATGGCGAGCCCAAGCTGTTCCTCTGCGACGCGGAAGGCACCCCCCGCGCCACCCTCCACGTAGCTCCGGACGGCACGCCGAGCCTCGACTACGCAGGCCCGGCTCCGGAATACGTGCCTTCGGACGATCCCAACGAAGCGCCGTAGGCGTATCCTAGTTTTCCTAGTCGAGTTTCCCGCGCGAACGCCGCACGCAACGTGTTATGATCGGGGGGACAGCACGTATTCGAGGTGGCATGGCCTTCCAGGCCATGATTCGAGGTGCCACGGGCATCCTGCCCATCGAGTTACACGGGCGGGACGCCCATGCCCCTTGGCCCCGCATGTTGGAGTTGAATGTGCCCACAGTCGGCAAACAAGACAGACTCGAAATCACCGCGGTCGAGCACGACCCGCGGCTGAGCGCCACGTTGACCATCACGGAGATCTACAAATCCGTGCAGGGCGAGTCGACGTGGGCGGGCTTGCCGTGCATCTTCGTGCGCTTCACGGGCTGCCACCTTCGGTGTGTCTGGTGCGATACGGAATACGCGTTTCATGGCGGTACCAAGATGAGCGTTGAAGCGATAGTCGATCGCTGCGTGGAACTGGAGTGTCCGCTTGTGGAAATTACCGGCGGCGAGCCCCTGCTGCAAAAGCAATGCGGCGCGCTGGCACAATGCCTGCTCGAACGCGGTATGACCGTGTTGTGCGAGACGAGCGGCGCGTTGCCCATCGACCGGCTGCCGGCGGA
>JAHDWY010000610.1 GCA_023384315.1 Candidatus Hydrogenedentota bacterium
CGGTTTCTGGGACTTGAGTACGAAGTTCCGGAGCGCCGCGCGGACCGCACCTGCGTGCTGCTCCAGATCGACGGATTGAGCCATGAAGAGTTTCAACGGGCGATCCGCGAGGGCAAGTTGCCGTTTCTAAAGCAACTCCTTGAGACCAAACGGGCTACCGTAACTCCCTGGCAATCTTTGCTGCCCGCGTCGACCGGTGCATTTCAAATCGGCCTCTTCTACGGAGACAACGATGATGTGCCCGGGTTCATCTGGTACGACAAACGCGCGCGCCACGAAGTTCACCTGAACAGCCCGGAGGATGCCGCATCCGCGGAAGACCGGATCAAGGAACGGGTGACGCCGTTTCCGGGGCTCCTGCACAATGGGGCAGCGTATTCCGCCATCTTCTCAGGAGGCGCCCGAAATACGCTGCTCACGTTCTCGCGGTTGTTCCGGCCAAGCCTGAACGTCGACACACGTCCTCGATGGATCGTATATTTTCTGCTTACCCAGATCGTCCTCATCGGCCGGCTCTTCTACTACGCTCTGATCGAGTTGCTGGTTGCGCTGTCCGATATGGTTTACGGGCTATTCTCGCAGAAGAACAAGTATCTCGAGCTTCGCTTCCTGTTCCCGCGCATCGCCTGCGTGGTCTTCTGCCGCGAGATCGCCACGCTGGCGGCGGCGCTGGACATCCGGCGTGGGGTGGGGCCGGTGTATGTGAACTATCTCGCGTACGACGAGCACGCCCACCATCGGGGACCATCCAGCAAGTTCGCACAATGGACGCTCAAAGGATTGGACGCCTCTATCAGGCGCGTTCACGGTGCGATTCAGGATGCGGAACGCGAGGGCATCCGGTCCTATGATCTTTACGTCTGGAGCGACCACGGGCAGGCGGCGGCAGAACCATTTCAGGAACGCTTCGGACAGGACCCCGCCCGGCATTTCGAATTGCTATTCGATCTTCACTATGGGCCCACGGAAGAGATCCGGGATTGGGCTGGGGAGGAATGGAACCATCAGCGGCTTGGGAAGGGCCGGATCATTCGCGGCCAGCGCGACCGGCGCGATCTTGCGCGGATTCGTCGACAAGCCAATCAAGCCCATCAGATCCGCGAGGCGCTGCCTCGCTCGCTCCAGCGCATTTACGACTGGCTCCTGCGAGCGGCACAGGACGCCTATGACTACTACATTCGCGAGGAAGCCACCCCGGACGCGCCTCGATTGAAGTTCGTGTCTACGGGTCCCGCAGCGGGTTTGTACCTTGAAGGAATTGAAGAGCCGGTGTGTTTCGAAGAATGGACCGAACGGTTTCCACGGTTCCTCGAAGAGTTGGCTCAACATGAAGGCGTCGGGTTTGCACTGGTCCGCACGCGAGACGGCGGCGCAATGGCCGGGGCGGGTGGCGTTTGGATCGACATTGACGACGACACCACATGGAAAGACCGCGGGCTTGCGCAATTGGGCGATTTGGTCCGGCAGCATCGCGACGCGTTGCGACGGTGGGCCAACATGTCCAACGCAGGCGATATTCTCATTCTGGGTTGCCGTGCCGCGCATGGGACGTTGATTAGCTACTCCTACGAACGCGGATCGCATTGTTGTCCGACGGAATCAGAGCTGACGCCTTTTATCATTGTCCCGGATCGTGCCGTGGAACACTGGCCTGATTTGAACAGCGAAGACACCTCACCTATCACGCTTTCTGTGATCCATCGCCACCTACGCGAACTCTATTTTCACAACGACGAACTCGAACCGGGCCATGGCTGAATCGTTTACACTGGTAACTTACAACGTTCACGGGTGCAGAGGGCTGGATGGACGGCGCAGCGAGGCCCGGGTCGCGCGCGTGTTGATGGACTGCGGCGCGGACGTGATTGCGTTGCAGGAACTGGACGCGGCGCGGTCGCGCTCCGCGTTTATCGGGCAGCCCCGGGAACTTGCGGCCCGGTTGGAGATGGACTACTGTTTCGTACCCACGGCCCACTGGGATGAGGGCGAATACGGGTGCGCGATTCTGAGCCGGTTGCCAATGCGCCACGTGAAATCGGCGGCCTTGCCCGCGCGCGGTTTTCACGAGCCCCGGGGCGCGCTATGGGTCGAAATCGATGTCCGTGGGCACGCGGTGCAGGTTGTAAACACGCATCTGGACTACCAGCCCACGTGTTGTTCGGATCAGTTGGAAGCATTGCTTGGCGACACGTGGATAGGTAATGAGCGCTTTCGTCCGCCGGGAGTCGTGTGTGGAGACTTCAACTTCACGCCAGGCAGCCGGCTCTACCGCCACGCCGCAGCGCTACTGACGGATGCGGCAGTCGCCTGCGGCGGCGCTCGCGCAACCTGGATGGGACTCCGGCGACTCGATTACGTGTGGACATCGGCAGATGTGCATGCCGAAAGCGTTTCTGTGGTCCGAACCATGCACGCGCGGGTCGCGTCGGACCACGCTCCCGTAGTGGCGCGGTTGTGGGTGTAATCTGTAAGACCAGGGGAAAGAGTGGAATGGCTGTTCGTACCGTTTTTTTCGATCTCGACGACACACTGATGGAAGAGGAAGCGCCGCTCGTCGACGCGTACCGGGCTGCATGCGCGCCGGTGGAGGAGCGACATGGCATTCCCGTGGATGCGTTCTTCGCCAAGGCTCGCGTACTCGGACGCGAAGTGTTTCGCACGGCGCCGGCGATCGACTATCTGCGCGCCATCGATGCGGGCTCGTCGGACTTACTTTCCGCAGATTACGACCAAAATGCGCCCCACGCAAACGAGATGCAAGTGTGGCTGGAACATTACCGGCGCGGATTCTTTCGCGACGGGTTACGGGCCTTCGGCATCGAGAACGACGCGCTGGCCGACGAACTCCTTGATCGCTACATCGACCACCGCCACGCACATCATCGCGTGTTTCCGGAAGCAATCGAGGTGCTGGAGGCGCTGGCCGCACGTTTTCCCCTCGTCCTCGTGACGAACGGTCCCGGCCACCATCAGCGAACCAAAGTCGACGCCGTAGGATTCGGCCCCTACTTCAAGGGTATCGTGGTATCCGGCGAAGTCGGCATGGCAAAACCCGACGCACGGATGTTCGACCAAGCCCTAAGGATCGCCGGTGTGGAAGCGCACGAAGCCATCATGGTCGGCAACAATCTTCCCCGCGATATCGGCGGCGCCCAGGCCCGCGGCATCCCCGGCGCGTGGGTTAACCGCATCAACGAACGGGCGAATGGGATTCAACCGCGCTGGGAGATTGCGGACCTGCGCGAGGTGCTTGCATTGGTGGGCTAGCGCAAAAACGCGACGGATTCTTGACATGTAGCGCAGG
>JAHDWY010000611.1 GCA_023384315.1 Candidatus Hydrogenedentota bacterium
TCGAGCATCTGGACGTTCTCCTGGGCACCGGCGGCGAAGAAACCAACAAGGAACTGTTCCGCCAGGAAAGCCCCGAGGGCGAACCCATCGCCATGCGGTTTGATTTAACCGTGCCCTTCGCGCGGCTACTCGCCCAATACCCCGACAAACTCAAGGCGCCCTTTCGGCGCTACGCCATCGGCCCCGTCTGGAGGGCGGACAAGCCCGGACCTGGCCGGTTCCGGCAGTTCACCCAGTTCGACATCGACGCCGCGGGGTCGGAGTCGGTCGCGGTGGATGGGGAAATCGTCTCCATCATGTGCGAGGTGATGAACGTGCTGGGCGTGCCGGATTATCTGGTCGTCATCAACAACCGCAAGGTTATCGACGCACTCTTGTCCAGTTGCGGCATCGACGATCTTGGGCGCCAGAAACACGTGCTGCGCGTCATCGATAAGCTCGCCAAGGCGGGGATGGATAACGTCCGGCTCGAACTGGGCCCCGGCCGCATCGATGACTCCGGCGATCCAATTCCGGGAGTTGGGCTTGATGAGGAGACCATTGAGAAGGTGGTGTCCTTCGTCGGGCTCAAAGGCGGTACACGGGCGGAAGTTGTCGACCGATTGGCCAAGGCCTTGCCTGAAACCGAGGCATCTGCCGAGGCGGTGGCGGAAATGCGCTCCCTCGCGGATGCGCTGGCCGCACTCGGCGTCAGCGAGACTCACGCCGTCTTCGATCCGAGCTTGGCGCGCGGACTGGACTACTACACGGGTCCCGTGTTCGAGACGGTACTGCCGAGCGCGCCCGAGTTCGGGTCCGTCATGGGTGGCGGCCGCTATGATGGACTCGTGTCGCGCTTTATGGACCGCGCCATCCCGAGCACGGGTATGTCCGTGGGACTCGATCGGCTTCTCGCGGCGTTGTCCCACCTCGGTCTGGCGACGCGTGAACGAACGACGGTGCAGGCCCTCGTGGTCAGTCTCGGGGGCGTGCCGGAGGCCGAAGCCCTTAAAATTGCGAAGGAATTGCGGGACGCGGGCATCCGGGCGGAGGCCTATTTCGGCAAGAAGCGGAACATGAAGGTGCAGCTTTCCCACGCCGATCATTACGAAATCCCTGTCGCGGTCATCGTGGGCGGAGACGAGTTGGCCGCGGGGGTCGTGTCGGTCAAAGATCTGCATGCCGGCAAGCGGGAACGCGAAGAAATCGAGGATCGCGAAGCTTACCGGCAGGCCGGGAAGACCGGCCAGGTCACTGTGCCCCGGGGCGACATGATCGCGACGGTACAGGGGTATCTCGATTCACAGTCCTAGGTTAGCCTCATCTGGGCTGCCTCGCCCGCCCGATCGTTGGAGTGGGGGAGCGACACCACGAAATCGCGCGCAACGTCCGTTTCATGCTACACTTGCGCGCTTGGGTCTCTGGAGAAATTGGAATGCTGGGTTTTCGAACACTGGTCCGGGATGCCTTGATCGAGGACATCGGCCAGGGCGACATTACGACGAATGCGACCGTTCCGCCGAACGTCCGCTGCAAGGCGCGTCTTTACGCGAAGCAGGACGGTGTGCTGAGCGGGATTACCATTTTTCGCACCGTGTTCGAGGAATCCGGCGCGGAAATTGCCGACTGGTATTCGCTGGAAGACGGCACTCAATTCACCTCGGGGCAGGACGTCGCCCTGTTTTCCGGCGTCACGCGCTGCGTGCTGGCCGGTGAACGCGTGGCGCTGAACTTTGTGCAGCGGCTCTCGGGTGTGGCGACGTTTACGGCGAAATTTGTGGCCGAGGTCGAGGACTTGGGTGTGCGAATCTGCGATACACGCAAGACAACGCCTCTCATGCGCAATCTGGAAAAGCAGGCGGTCATCCACGGCGGCGGCGCGAACCACCGGTTCGCGCTCTTCGACGGCGTTCTCATCAAGGAAAACCACATTACCGCGGCGGGCGGAGTAACGAATGCCGTGACTCGCGCCATCAAGGGAACGCATCATCTCATGAAGGTCGGCGTGGAAGTCACAAACCTCGCGGAGTTCGACGAGGCTATTGCGAGCG
This sequence comes from Candidatus Hydrogenedentota bacterium, assembly GCA_023384315.1. Taxonomy (GTDB): domain Bacteria; phylum Hydrogenedentota; class Hydrogenedentia; order Hydrogenedentales; family SLHB01; genus JAHDWY01. Next base: position 2,031 of record JAHDWY010000611.1, read on the forward strand.
GCGCCGACGCGGTCTTGCTGGACAACATGAGCCTGGACGATATGCGCGAAGCGGCGGAACGCGCGAGGGAACACAAGGTGGTGCTGGAGGCCAGTGGCAACGTGTGTCTGGAACGCCTGCGCGCCATCGCGGAGACGGGAGTACACGTCATTTCTATCGGCGCGCTGACGCACTCGGCGCCGGCCATTGACTTCTCCATCGAAATCGCCAATGTCTAAGACGATTCGCCAACCCTTGACGCTTGCCACGCCGTTGAATACGACGTTTGTTGGTTCACGTGTGCTGGTATATGAAGAGGTGACCTCTACCAACGACCGCGCTCTTGCCTTGGGTGGCGACGGGCTGGTGGTAGCCGCCGACATGCAGACCGCCGGGCGCGGGCGTCACGGCCGTTCCTGGCACAGCGAGCCCGGGCTGGGCTTGTGGTTCAGCGTTGTGTTCGAACGGCCGCTGGAGGGATTGCCTTTGGCCGCGCCGTTGGCCGTGCGCGATGTATTGAAGGCCTGGGGCGAAGCCATCGTCAAATGGCCAAACGATGTGCTCCTCAATGGACGCAAGGTCTGCGGCGTGCTCGTGGAAAGCCGGCGCAACCGCACGGCGCTGGGAATCGGCATCAACGTGCACCACACGGAGGACGATTTCCCTTTTGAACTGCGCGACCGCGCGACTTCCGTGGAGATGGCTTCGGGCAGAACGTGTGATCGTCGGGAGCTGCTCCGGGATGTCCTGGTGCGGCTCGACGAGCGTGTCGTGCAATTGCGGGGCGGAGGCTTTGCTCAAATTCACGCGGAGTGGTCCGAGGCTTGCCGTATCGTAGGACGCCGGATTCGTCATGAGGGGATCGAAGGCATCGTGCAGTCCGTGGACCGCGACGGCGCGCTTGTGGTTGAAACGCCGAAGGGGCGGGAACGGATTCTGTTGGGTGAGATCATCGAATTGGACGGAGCCTAGGACGGATGTTGCTGGTCATTGACGTGGGCAATTCGCACACGGTGCTCGGCCTGTATGAGGGCGACGCGCTCCGGGCCAACTGGCGCCTGGTCACTTCGTATAAGACGGCGGACGAATTGCTCGTCCTGTACACCATGTTGTTCAGGCAGCAGGGCCTCGATCCCATGGCGGTGAACGGGTGCTGCATCTCGAGTGTCGTGCCGCAGTTCAATCATGAACTCGAAACGGTATGCAAGCGGGCCTTTGCAGTCACGCCACTTTTTGTTGGGCCGGGGATTCGCACGGGCATCGTCATTCAGGTGGACAATCCCACAGAGGTTG
>JAHDWY010000612.1 GCA_023384315.1 Candidatus Hydrogenedentota bacterium
ACGAACACGATCCCAATTGGGATATCACGGTGGAGATGCCGGGCTATACGATCAAGTCCAACGTTGCTTTCCGCGACGTGAACCCGGACGAGTATATTGGGTTGGTGCTCCCCGGAGGCCGAGCCCCGGAGTTTTTGCGGTACGATGAGGATCTCCTGCGTATCGTGCGCCACTTCTTCGAAAAGGACAAGCCGGTTGCATCGATCTGCCACGGGGTGGAGATCCTGGCGACGGCGGATGTCATCCGCGGCAAGAAGGTCACCACGATCCCGCGGTGTAAGTTCGATGTTGAAGTTGTCGGGGCGACCTATGTAAATGAGCCGCTGGTGGTTTCCGGGAACCTGTACTGCTGCCGGTTCAAGCGGGAGTCCTCGGCGTGGATGAAGGCGTACGTAAAGGCACTGGGGGAATATGCGGAAGGTTGAAGAATAGGACGAATGGGACCTATAGGACCATGAGACGAGCCCGGGACAACCGTGGACTTTAACTCAACGATATTGCTATCCACCAAACGGAAACCTGACCATGTTCTTCGTCCTATTGGTCCTATACGTCCTATAAGTCCCATTTCAAATGGAGCAAGTGAACCGAAGTGGCTACCAAATCTCGTGCAGCTTGGTCGGGGGTCTTCCCGGCGACGCTATGCCCATTCACGAATGACCACGACATCGACGAGGAAGATCTCGCGCGCTATCTCACCTGGGTCGCCGGGCACGATGGCATCAAAGGCGTCGTGGTCAACGGCCATACCGGCGAGATCACGTCGCTTCGCAATACCGAGCGCGCGCGCGTGACCGCAATCGCGGCGCAAGCCGTAGGCGACCGCGTCAAAATCATCTCCGGCGTTTGCGCGGAGGGCAGCCATGACGCCATCGGACAGGCGGCCGCCGCGAAAGAGGCCGGCGCCGAAGCCGTTCTCCTCATGCCGCCGCACCACTGGCTGCGTTTCGGTCGTACGTCGACGACGGCAGTCGGATACGTGCGGGACGTGAACGACGCGGTCGATATCAGCATCATTCTCCACCAGTACCCGGCATGGACCAAGGCGAGTTATTCGCTCGCCGAAATGACGGAGATCGCACAACTCTCGAACGTCGTCAGCATCAAGATGGGCACGCGCGACATGGCGCGTCACCACTACGATTACATGTCGCTTAAGGCTTCCGCCCCCGACGTTTCGATTATCACGTGCCACGACGAGTTTCTATTGGCGAGCCTCCTGGAAGGCGCTGACGGAGCGCTGGTGGGATTCGCGGGGTATGCCCCGGCGCTAATCTGCGAACTCGTCGCCAAAGCATTGGAGGGGGACCTGGCGGGCGCGCGCGCTATCCGCGATCGGGTCGATACGTTGGCTCGCGCGATTTATGCCTTCGGCGAACCATCTGCCGACGCCCATCAGCGCATGAAAATGGCGGCGTACCTTACGGGCAAGCTGAAATCGCCGGTGGTGCGCCCGCCGTTGCGGCCGCTGCCGGAGGCATCAATCGCCACGATGGCCGAAGCGCTGACCCATGCGGGCGAAGACGTGAAGCGTAGATAGCAGATCGCAATAGTCGGCATCGGGATCGGGATCGAGAACCTAGAATCGCCCCGTCCGATTGCGATACGGATAGCGATTTCGATCCTGATGTAAGCGGATAGACCAGGTAGTAACAGAATTGGGGAACGCGCATGGCCGAACAAAATCTGCTCACGCTTTGGGACTGGCTCAGCCTGATCGTGTACGTAATCGTCGTCGTGGCGTTGGGCTCCCGGTTTATCCGGCGGCAGACCACGGCGGAACATTACTTCACCGCTGACGGCACGATTCCCGGTTGGGCCGCGGGAATGTCCATGTTCGCTACGCTGCTGTCCAGCTTCCTGTTCATCGGGTTCCCAGGCCACACCTACCAGTTCAACTGGGAAGTGCTCATGCAGCAGTTCATGGTGCCTTTTATCGTGGTTGCCGTGGCCATCTTCATCATTCCCCAATACCGCTCCGTCGTAAAGATCAGCGCCTATGAATACCTGGAACAACGTTTCGGGTACTTCGCGCGCGTATACGGCACCATCGGTTTTCTCACCGGACATTTCGTGAAGATTGGCGTCGTGCTCTCCGCCATGTCGCTGGCCTTGAACAGCATCACGGGCTGGAATCAGGACGCCATCCTGATCGCCCTGGGCCTCACCACCATCGCGTACACCTTTGCAGGCGGCATGGAAGGCGTCATCTGGACCGACGTGCTGCAGGGTTTTCTCATGATGTTCGCCGGGTTTGTCACCATCTTCGTCATCCTGTTCGTGGCGTCGCCGGACGGCCCCGCGGCGATCTGGAACGTGGTGACCACCGACGACAAGTTGAAACTCATCAACCCTGAATTCTCGATGACGGACCGCACGGTCTGGGTAATCGTGTGGATGGGGATCTTTCATTTCGGCAGCCGCTACGCCACGGACCAGACGATGGTGCAGCGCTACCTGACCGCGTCCAGTCTCCGCGAAGCGCGCAAGGGCGCGTTGGTCAGCGTGGTCGCTTGCATGATCGTCTGGATCACCTTCTCCATGATCGGCACTCTGCTCTACGGTTTCTATCAACTCCATCCGGAGCGGCTTGGCGCGGCGATTGCGAAGGGCGACCAGGTATTCCCCTACTTCATCGGCCGCGAGTTGCCGCCCGGATTGACGGGGCTTGTCCTCGCCGGATTGTTCGCGGCTACCATGTCGACGCTATCGTCCGACCTGAACAGTTTCAGCGCCTGCGTCGTCAGCGATTTCTACGACCGTTTCCGGAAAGGCCGCAGCGAGACGGCCCGTTTGCTCGTATCGCGGATCAGCGTCGTTGCTGTCGGAATCTGCGCCGTGGCTTTGGCCGCGTGGATCACCCGAAACTCCGGCGGGCTCATGAACTTCGTGCTGGACGCGTGGGCGGCCGTCGGTGCGGTCTTCGGTGGGGGCGTACTGGCGGCGTTCTTCCTGGGGTTCTTCTGTCCCCGGGCGAACCGGCGCGGTCTTTATCCCGCGCTGATCGTCGGAATCGTGTTCGTGGCGTGGTGTTACCTGACGTCAAACGAATGGCTGCCGCTTCCGGAGTCGCTGAGCATCCTGAAATACCGTTGGCATGAATGGTGGTTGATGGGATTCAGCAATGTGTTGGTCTTCGCACTGGGCTACGGATTGAGCGTGTTGCTCCCCGCCGGCAATCGCGCTAGTGCTCCCCGTACGCCTTGAACACCGCTGCGTTGTCGAGGTCGCCGTAGCCGAGTTCGATCAAGCGGTCGAGGATCGCCGCGTGCACTTCGGTCAGGGGAACCTTAGCGTGCA
>JAHDWY010000613.1 GCA_023384315.1 Candidatus Hydrogenedentota bacterium
GCGGGTACGAGCACTTCGCTGCCCGGCGGCAGTTGCAGCGCGAAGAGCATGGAGGTCAGCGCACTGGTGCCGTTGCAATGGGCTTTCGCGTAGGGGCAGCCAAAGTACGCCTTCCATGCGTCCTCGAATTGAGCCACGGGCGCATAATCCGGAGCGCGGAGAAGTTCGCTGACCGTGGCGATTTCCTCTTCGCCGTAGAGCGGCCACTTCGTGGCGGTGTCGGCGGCAGCGGTCACGGCTTTGGGTCCGCCGCTGAGCGCGAGGGTTTCCAGTTTCGCCGGGCTGCTCGCGGCCTGCTGGCCGGTTGTCGCGCATCCGGCATAGAACCCGGCGCTGAGCGCTCCGGCGGTTTTCAAGAAGCTGCGGCGGCTGGGTTTGGAGTGGTGAGCGTGCGTGGACATGGCGATAATTCCCCCGGGTTCGAATCCCGGCTGAAAACCGGGATTCCAGTTCAATGTTCCGCGACTCCCCCAAAGCCGCTCTTGAGATATTCTATTCGACTTTGACCGAGCCGTCAAAGGACACCACTTGACCCGATCTGGCATACTTAGAAGTCAAAGCGGTAGTCGAGGATTAGAGAGGGGAATCCAACATGATCATGGACTTACTGAAGAACTGGGAACTGTACTCCTGGCCGAGTGCGCGGTTTGGGCAGGGGTTTGCGCATTTGCTGTCGTTAGGGGCGGATGTGGCGGATGGGCGGTACGAGCTGGACGGGGATAACCTGTTCTGCATGGTGCAGAGCTATGAAACCAAGCCGCGGGACGAGCAGGAGTTTGAAGCGCACCGGGAGTATGCGGACATTCAGATCCTGCTGGAAGGGAAGGAGTCGATCTTGTGGGCGCCCCGGGAGGGGTTGTCGGTCTCGAAACCGTACGAGCCGGATTTCGAATTCTACTCGTTGATCCCGGGGGCGACGGATCTGGTGCTGCGGCCGGGGCAGTTTTGCGTATTCATGCCGGACGACGCGCATGCACCGTGTATCACGCATGAGACGCCGTGCACCGTGCGGAAGGCAGTGGTGAAGGTTAAGCTGTAGAGGGAACATCCCTCTAGATCCCCCTTCGAAGGGGGCCTTCCGGATTACGGTGTACAGGGACTTAGCGAAAGTACGTGGCGTTCGGGACATTGGGGGCGTTGGCAGGCTGGAAGCCTGCACCACAATTCGCGCTGAGATTGTATGGACGGTAGGACGTCCGATTGCAGGAGTCGGTAGCAGGCTCGAAGCCTGCACCAGAATTTGCCATGAATTATCTAACAGCGAAGAGGGAGCGCGTGCGAATGGCTGGGATTCGACTGGTGGCGATAGGGCTGTTGCTAGCTGCGGGGATTGGTGGATCGAATGCGGTTGCGCAGAAGGAAACGATGGCGGACCGGTACCGGGTCTACATTGGAACGTATACAAGCGGTGAGAGCGAAGGCATCTATCTGCTGGACTTCGATGCGTCGTCGGGCGCGTTGGAGGTGGTGGGGCTGGCGGCGGCGACGGGGAGTCCGTCGTTCCTCGCGATTCATCCGACGATGCGGGTGTTGTATGCTGTGGGCGAGATGTCGAAGGACGCGGAACGACCGGGAGGCGCGATCGGCGCGTTTTCTATCGACGACGAGACCGGGCTGCTGACCTTGCTCAATCAGGAGTCGACGGTCGGGAATGGGCCGTGTCATGTGTGCGTGGCGCCCTCGGGGAAGCATGTGGCGGCGGCGAACTACGGCGGCGGGAGCACGGTGCTGTTGCCTGTCCTGGAAGATGGGCGGCTGGGAGAAGCGAGCGGCTTCATTCAGCATGAAGGCAGCAGCGTGAATCCGGGGCGTCAGGAAGGGCCCCATGCCCACTCGGTCAATTTCGATCCTGCCGGACGCATTTTGATCACCGCCGATCTTGGCACGGATAAGCTCATGCTGTTCCGGTACGACGGTTCCGGCGTGTTGACCCCGAGCGATCCGCCGTTTGCGACGCTTGCGCCAGGCGCGGGTCCGCGGCATGTGGCGGTGCATCCGTCCGGTAAGTTCATCTATTCCGTGAACGAGCTGCTCAGCACGGTGACGGCGTTCGCATACGATGCGGATTCGGCGACGCTGACGGAAGTGCAGACGATCGGGACGCTGCCGGGCAGTTTCGATGGCGAGAATACGACGGCGGAGATCCGGGTGCATCCATCCGGCAGGTTTCTGTACGCATCGAATCGTGGGCACGACAGTATTGCTGCCTTTGCGCTGAATCCGGAAACAGGCATGCTGACGGCTATCGGGCACACTTCGACGGGAGGCAAGACACCGCGGAATTTTAATGTGGACCCGCGCGGGCGGTATCTGCTGGCGGCAAATCAAGCGACGGACAACGTAGTGGTGCTTCGTATCGATCCGGAGGAGGGCACCTTGACGCCGACGGGGGTTGAGGTGGAAGTGGCGACGCCGGTGTGCGTGGTGTTTGATGCGGGGCGGTGAAGGCCGGAACTAGAAACGAAATTCGAAATCCGAAGCACGAAATCCGAAACCGATTCGAATGACCGAAATTCGAAAAGGGAAGGGTTTGGCGGGGGGTTCCTCGACCAGGCTCATTGGCGGCTGAATGGTAGGTTATCTCATGAGGTTTCTTGGGCGAGGACGCCCAAGCCACAGTGGATGGGATTGGAGAGGATAAGGCCCCGGGCACGGAGGTAGGGACCTTGGGCTGGAAGCCCAAGGCACCTCATAGGCACCTCAAATCACGGCCTGGAAGGCCGTGCCACCTCGTACAAGCCGCTTACTCGTCTGTGCCGTTGAACGTGAGGACGACGAGGGTTCGGTCGTCGTCCATGGGGCAGCCGCCGCTGAACTCGTGGAGTTGGGCCTTCACCGTGTCGAGGAATCCGCCGGGATTGTCATCGGCGTGGTCGCGGAAGAGTTGCTCCAGGCGTTGTTGTCCGTAGCACGCGTGGGAGCCGTTGAAGGTTTCCGTTACGCCGTCGGTGTAGAGAAGGACGCGGAGGTTGGATTGGACGTCCACGTGGCGGGTTTCAAACTCCACGTTGGGATCGATTCCCAAGGGCAACCCGAGGCGGCTTCCGAGAAGTTCGAGAGCGCCGTCGCCTTTCCGCTTCGCAAATCCGGGATTGTGACCGGCTGCGGAATAGGCGATTTCCCCTTTTCCTACGTCGATGATCAGCAAGAGCGCGGTGACAAAAAAACCATCCTGCTTGAATTGCCGGCTCAGCAAGTTGTTGGCGCGGGACAAGACCTCCGACGGTTCCGCGCCGGAGACCGCCATGGCCTGGATGATGCTGAGGCATTTGGCGGCGAGCAGCGCCGCGGGCAGGCCT
>JAHDWY010000614.1 GCA_023384315.1 Candidatus Hydrogenedentota bacterium
GAATAGATAGGTTTCGCCGGCTCGAGTTGTGGCCTCCATTCGGATGACTCCGCCCTGCCCAACCAACTCAGCGCGGATGCGCACGTCGTAGTCATTGTCTATGGCTCCGTCCACGGCAACGAATCCCATAACAGCGGAAGTAGGGCGATCGAAATTGAAATCGATGATTTGTTCTCCGCCTTCTTCAAGTATGACCGATCGCCCCATCGTCATATCGGAGGCCTGATTATCGGAACGGCGCGGCAGTGTTGCGCAGATGGTCGTTGTCGTGGGATCGACGTTATGCATGATAAACCGGCCGAACGAATCCGTCATTGCGGTGACTCCCCGCCCTGCGTTGACGATTGCTCCCTCATAGGGGCGTCTGTCATATCGGACAACGCCCCGTACTGTTGAAGTGCGCGCCAGAGCGAAGTTTCGCCGAAGCGTCGTTCCCGGAATTGTGTTGGTTGGTATACTCTCGAGTTGCGTCACGAAGCCGGCTTTGGATATGACGAGCAAGGGATAGCGCGAATCAGTGAACGGGATGGAATACTTTCCATCGATTGTGGACCTCGTCATATTAATCGTCTCGGCATTGGTACCCGGTCGGATATGAGGCAAAGTGAACGCGATGTCTGCCCCGGGCACTGGTTGCCCGAATCGGTCCGTGACGAGCCCTTCAATGGTTGCTGCGCGCTGCATAGCGACGTCAACCGACTGGGGGTTCCGGGTGAGCGCAAGTCTGGACTCGAACCGCGAGTACCCGGGCGCCGACACGGCGAGGGCGAAAGCGCTCTCCAGGTTTGTGATTCCAAAGCGCCCTTCCTTGTTGCGGATCGGTGCTGGCCCGTAACTCCAGGGTTCGCTTCCGGTGGGCTCCGCACCGATCAGCTCCAGATTGAACTCCTCCAAAGGTTTTCCGGTCGCCGCGTCGAAGACACGTCCCTCGATTGCATTACCCTTGGCCACGATCACATCGATAGACCCGCCACGGGCTAGTCGGAGGTGGGTACGCCGTTGATTGAGGTAATCGCCGTGAACGACGGATACGCCAATATCGCCCAGCGGGACGTCGGCAAAGTTCGCCTCTCCTCGTTCATCGGTCACGGCGAGGATCTTATCGGACCCCGGCGCGAAAACTGTGACCCGAGCGCCCGCCACCGGGGTTCGCGCGCCGCCATTTGTTAGTACGCGAACAGTGAAGTCAGGTCGCGATCGTAGGTTGGCACCCGCCGACGAAACATTCGGAACGCTGGGATCGGGGATTGGACTTGTGGTGACTGGTCGCCTGCTCCGATCTTCGTAGGCCTGGGCAGACGATGCCACGCCAAAGTCGATTGGTTTCCGAAATCCCTTCTGTCCAACTGAATACACCATCAGCGCCCCGCTACCCAGCACGAAGGCCAGTGCGAGGTAGGCCGCGACGTTTCCCGTGGCGGTTCCCGCCGCATGTGTCGCCCCCAGCAACGCGGCGACTTTGGCGCTGTCCCAGGAGAGCGGAATGGCGATCACGGCCTGGCTGACCCGTTTCGCCCGCAAAATGTCCGGATGGTGCGGTGTCAGCGCTTCATCAAGTCGCGAAGCAAGCCGTTCTCCCAGAAGCTGGCGCGCTCGCTGGAGTCTTTTCTCTGCCGCAGATACCGAAATATCGAGCTTCTGGGCTACTTCACGGGTGTTCTTCTCATGAAAATAGTATACCGTCAGGACTTCCCTGAACTGCTCGTCCAGTTCATCGAGTTCCCGCCAAAGGAAGTCAAAAAGGTCTTCACGCTCAGCATCGGAGACGGTAGTATCCGGCGATAATCTCTCGCACCGAGCGAGGACGTCTTGGTGCTTCTTTCGAGTTTGCCAATTGAGGCACTCGTTGCGAACGATTCTCAGGAGCCATGCTCGAAATCGGGCGATATCGCGAAGGGTGTCGAGCGAACGATAGGCCTTCAGGAAGCTCTCCTGGGTCAAATCCTCCGCATCGCTGGGATTCCCCGTGTAGGAAAAGGCGATTCCGTAAACCAATCGGTAGTACCGTTCCGTGAGGGTCCCGAAATCTTCGCTGCGTCCTCGCAGCGCGCCCCGCAATAGTTGGTCGTCCGTTTTCATGCCGTCCATCGGTCAAGGCCTCCCTTTACCAATATAGACCAATGAGAGGGCAATGTGCGGACATTTGGAGGTCGGACGTCAGGCCGTACCTGGCCTAACGGAGACGGAATCGGAGAGTAAAGGACATCCGGTTCACGCGATTTACTCTCAACCGCTGGGGCGTCCGTGCTTGTCCGTGTAAGTCCGTGTAGAGCTAGAGCGCGTGCACGAGGGCCGACTCCGCCTGCCGCTGGAACGACAGCACTCCGACGCCGTTCCACCACATGGCGAGATCGCCGTTGCAACGGGCGGGGAGGTTGTAGAGGAGTTGCCAGGCGTGGCGGGATTCGCGGGTGGCCCGGAGGGTGCCGCGTTCGGCGTAGGACCTGGAGTCGGGGGCGAAGCGCCAGTCGTCCACGAGAACGAGCGCCTCGTCGGCGAGGAAAGGTTCGATGCGTTTGATGGCGAGGTACTGGCTGTCCTCGTCGTGGGCGCCGTCGTAGAAGTAGAGGCCGATGGGTACGGGCAGCCGGTCGGGCGTGAGAATGTCGCGGAAGTCGCAATCGTAGAAGGTTACCGCGTCGGCGAGGCCGTACTTCCGCAGATTCTCCTGTGTAATGGCCAGCGAATTGACGTCGAATTCCGAGAAGTTGTCGCAGGCGAAGGTGGGCCGGAGAGGGTTCCCGATGAGGGCGGACAAAAGACTCTTGCCGTGGTAGGTGCCGATTTCCAGGTAGGCCTCATTCTCAGGGAGCAAACGGTATGCAAGATTCAGCAACTGCTGCTTCTTGAGCGAGAGCTTTCCTTCGACATCCGGGCACAGGTCCAGGGAGCGGCTGACTTCGGCGTCCCAGAGTTCCTGGTTGGGTTCGTTGCGCTGACTGCCGTTGAAGTGGGTCCAGAAGGCCCTGCGGAATCTCTTGACATCCATCGCGGTATTCTCCGAGGGAAATGCACTCCACATGATATATCGGCCACAGGAGCGGAGAAGTTTAGGGGCGTACCCTGAAGACGGTATTGCGTCCACAGATTGCTCAGATTTTTACAGATTGAAAACAGAAAAGAGAGAAACGGTTAGCCGATTGGATCAAAATGGCGTGCTTGCCTAATCCGTCATTCCCGCCTGCGGGGATTTCCAAAAAGGTCCACCCACGACCCCACGACTTCCCTCTTTACAAGTGCATATTTCTTTGCTACACAGGCGCGGCGATTGCACAGGGACTGATAAGGCG
>JAHDWY010000615.1 GCA_023384315.1 Candidatus Hydrogenedentota bacterium
CCACGAACCTTCAACGCGAGCTCGACCGCGAAGCCCGCGCCATCGACAGCATCGTTCACGGAAGAGATCCCGACGAGGACGAGGATCTCCGAGAAATCGGACTCATCGACCGATGCCACGAAGAAGGCCGCGGCAAACCCATCCGGTCCTTCCTGAAGGATTTCGACAAACTACCCCGGCCCGAAGACCTCGACGACGAGGCCGTCGAAGGGGAACTCAAGGGCCTGCTCGTGCGGCTCGCGATGCTGAACGTGGCCATCCACGTGTGCGAGCATTTCACGCCCCGTGACTGCTATCGTCTTCTCCTCGACGAAATCCTGAACGGTCACGACGCGTTCGAGGAAATCATCGGAACGGGGTGGGTCCAGAACTACATGACCTCGGAATTCTGCCCCCAATGCGAAGCCCAGGCGGAAGAGGACTATCGGAAGTATTCGGAGGAAAACCCCAAGTGAGTTGTCTGCAGTTGAATTGCCGGATCATTGTTCTCGCAGTACTTTTCGCACTCCCGTCGCTCGCCGGATACGCGGATGACGTCAGCGTCCCGCGCCTCTACGTCATCGGCGATTCCACCGCCGCGTCCTACGCGGAAGATCGCGCTCCCCTGACCGGCTGGGCGCAAGTGCTGCAAGACTATCTGGATCCCGCGTGTATCGTGGTCGATGATCGGGCGCGTAGCGGACGAAGCTCCAAAAGCTTCATGGAAGAAGGCGCGTGGGCGCCTATTCGCGAAGCCTTAAAACCGGGTGACTATGTGTTCATCCAGTTCGGCCACAACGACCAGAAGCAGAATGACCCCGCCCGCTATACCGATCCGGCAACGTCCTACCGCGCGTTCCTGACGCAGTACGTCAGCGAGACCCGCGACGCCGGGTCGATCCCGGTTCTCCTGACCTCCATCAACCGCAACGGCTGGAACGAATCCGGCGAGTTCATCGATGGCATGGGCGCGTACCCGGACGCGGTGCGTGCCGTAGCGCGAGAAATGGAGACACCACTGATCGATCTACACCGCCTTACCCGGGAACGGTTCGAGTCCATCGGTCCGGAACGCACCCGCGATTTGTTTCTCTATCTGGAAAAAGGCGAGTCGCCCAATTATCCTGACGGCAAGGCAGATGGCACCCATTTGTGCACCGAGGGTGCATATGAAATCAGCGGTCTAGTCGCTGGCGCAATTCTCGAAACCGGATTGCCGCTTCGGAATTGCGTACTGGCACATGAACGATCGCAAACCCCAACCGCGAAAGAGGAGTGATGATGGCCACACGGAGCCGCAAATCGAAACGCGACATCGAGAAGAATTATCCCGCAAAGCAGTTCGTCGCCAAACTGCGGCGCCTCGCGGACTGCATCGAAAACGGCGACCGCTTCCGCATCCAGGTCGCCGGCGAACGGGTGACCATCCCCCCGAATGCCACGATCAATATCGAACACGAGCGCGGGTCGGATGAAGAAGAGATCGAGTTTCAACTCAAGTGGCCCAACGACTAACCGGCGTTAAGGGCGCCTTCTCACAAGTGCTGTAAGACTCGCTCGTGCGTCGCGTTTGACGGGGGAGACGCGGATCGGTAGGGTATGCGGAGTGAAGTCGTCAAGCTGCAAGGTCGTTACTGGACGGATCAACTATCGACGCGCAACGTTCGCAGTTCCGCTGCTCATCTGCGCGGGTTTCAGTGCGTCTGGCGCGGCGGACCCCGTATTTGAAACCGACGTTCTTCCCATCGTCAGCCGGTATTGTGTTGATTGCCATAACGCCGACATAACCCGGGGTGACCTCAATATCGAGCGATTCGAGACGACCGATATGGCCCTCGATTCCATTGCCGTCTGGCAGCGGATCGGCAAGCGAATTCAGAACGGCGAAATGCCCCCCAAAAAAAGCGATCAACCCACCCAGGAAGAACGCGACCTCTTCCTAAAGTGGATCGAGTCGTTGAAGGTTGACAGTGCCGACTGCGACCGGCTCGCCAACGAAGAGTCCATGAGTTGGTTCCCTGGCTATGTCATGAGCCGTCGCCTGAACCGCTTGGAGTATGAAAACACCCTTCGGGATCTCCTGTTCATCGAGATTGACGTCGCCGATCAGTTCCCTGCGGATGGCGCCGGCGGTGAGGGGTTCGACAACAACGGTAGTTCGTTGTTCCTGTCGGCGATACAAATCGAAAAATACCTCGACGTCGCCGACCAGGCCATCGAAACCGCCTTGCCTCCTGGGATAACGGAAAGCCCGCTAATCGCCGCCACCCCCGGAATCGGCCGCTCTCCCCGCAACGCCGCGGAAACCGCGCTATCCGAGTTCCTCGCGCGCGCATGGCGGCGGCCTGCCGAGCAAGAGGAAGTAGCGCGTCTTGCGGACATGTTCTCCGACGCCTACCGCCGGGGCGATTCCTATGTCGAATCGATCAAACTCGCCTACAAGGCGGCGCTGGTTTCTCCGCACTTCCTCTTCCTGGCCGAGCCCGAACCGGCAGAACCCGGTACCTACGCCCTCGGCGGACATCCGCTGGCGGCGCGACTCTCCTATTTCCTGTGGGGCTCCATGCCCGATGCTGAACTGACCGCCCTCGCCGGTGAAGGCCGCTTGCAGGAGGACGACGTCCTTCGCGCTCAAGTGTTCCGCATGCTCGCCGATCCCAAAGCGGGCGCCCTCGGGGAGATGTTCGCCACCCAATGGCTCGGCATCACCCAACTCGGCGAGACTACCCGCCCCGACGCCGAACGGTTCCCGGAGTTCGACGACACCCTCGCCGATTTGATGCGCGCCGAAGCGGCCCTCGTATTCAATCGCGTGTTCCGCGAAGACCGCAGCCTCATCGAACTGATCGACGCCGACTATACCTACGCCAACGATCGGCTCGCTGCCATCTACGGGCTCGACGGAATCGAAGGCTCCGATATGCGCGTTGTCGATCTTACCGACGCCAGCCGCGGCGGCGTGCTCGGCATGGCCGCGGTCCTGACCGCCACGTCCCATCCGCTCCGCACCAGCCCCGTCCTGCGCGGGAAGTGGGTCCTTGAGCAACTCCTCGGCGACAACGTGCCGCCGCCGCCTCCCGATGCAGGGACCCTCCCCGAAGACGATCATCAAGCTGATGGGCTTACCTTGCGCGAGCGTATGGAAGCGCATCGCGAGAATCCCGACTGCGCGTCCTGCCATGCGCGAATGGATCCCATCGGATTCGGACTGGAGTCCTTCGATCCCATCGGACGCTGGCGCACCGAACAGGCGGGTCAACCCATCGACGCCACCGGCGAATTGCCTTCCGGCGAGTCCTTCGAC
>JAHDWY010000616.1 GCA_023384315.1 Candidatus Hydrogenedentota bacterium
CGCTTCGTTCGGGACGAAGAGGCCGGAGGTTCAAATCCTCTCACCCCGACCATTTAAATCTCATCCAATCGGCGACTTACGTGCTATAATGCGTAAGTCGCCGCATTTTTTCCGGTGTGGAGTGTAACTTCTGTGGCCCGATAGGTAGTTGAAGGAAGTCATCAAATGCCTACGATCTTCTCCCTGTTGCAAAGCCTGAGCCAGTTCTTCCAGCTCATTCAGTTCATCCAACAGATATTGAGCTTCTTCTCGTTGTTGTTACCTGTAGGGTAGCATCCATCACCACTATCCGGTGGTTCCTCTAGTAGCCTGCGATAGTTTGGGTCCTAACGTCCGCGGTCGCATGGCCGCAGCCGCGATGCACCTTGGTGGCCGCGGGCGGGTTTGTGGTTGCACGCTTAATCGTAGGATAATGCTGGGGACATTGCCAAAACCACGGCGTAGGGGAACTATTCACTATGAACACAAGTCGACGATCCTTCCTCAAGACTGCGGCAGTTGCCGCCGCTCCGTTGATTCTGCCATCCAGTGTTTGGGCGGCCAAGACCAAGCCCAACGATCGGATCACGATGGGATTCATCGGGATGGGAAAGCAGAACCGGTATCTGCTGAACACGTTCCTGCAATACAATGAATGCCGGGTTGTTGCGGTGTGCGACGTGGATACGACGCGGCGGGAATCGGCACACCAGATGGTGCTCGAACGCTATGCGGACCGGCCGGAGTCTGGTTCGGCGGATTGTCAGGCGTACAACGATTTCCGGGAGATCATCGCCCGGGAGGATATCGACGCGGTGTGCATCGCGACACCGGACCATTGGCATGCCATTCCCACGGTAGCCGCGTTGGAAGCAGGCAAAGACGTGTATTGCGAAAAGCCGCTGACGCACAATATCCACGAAGCGATCGCGGTGATCGATGCGGTGAAGAAGAACAAACGCGTTCTGCAGACCGGGTCGATGCAGCGTTCCATGAGCGAGTTTCGCATTGCCTGCGAGTTGGTTCAGAACGGGGCCATCGGCAAGGTCGAACGCGTGGAGTGCAGCTTTGGCCCTCCGGGGGTTCCCTGCGACTTGCCGGAAGAGCCGATGGAACCGGGATTGGATTGGGAGATGTGGATCGGCCCCGGGCCCATGCGGCCCTACAGTTCGGTTTTGAGTCCGCGCGGCGTGCACGATCACTTCCCCGATTGGAGAAACTATAAGGAATACGGCGGCGGCATGGTCTGCGACTGGGGCGCACACCATCTGGACATTGCTCAGTGGGGCCTGGACATGGACAACAGCGGGCCGGTGGAAGTTTGCCCGCCGAACGATCCGGAAGCGCAAAACGGAGGCGTTCTCTATTACAAGAACGGCGTGCGCGTGATTCACGTGAGCGGGTTTGGTGTGGAGTTCTTCGGCAATGAGGGCGAGGTCAAGGTGAATCGCGGCAGGTTCGAGTTTTATCGCGATGGCAAAAAGGTTGCGGGATTCGTTGAACGCACGGATGGCTCGCTCGGCTCGACGTTGCTGAAAGTAGAAGAGGAATACCTGAAGAACGCGCGCATCAAGCTCTACAAGAGCGACAACCACCTGAAGGATTTCCTGAATTGCGTGAAGTCTCGCAAGAAACCGATCACGAGCGAGATCGTGGGTGGGCATTCGGCGATCTGCTGTCACCTGTTGAACCAGGCCTATTACAACCACTCCCCGATCAAGTGGAAGCCGAAGCGCCTGCGTTTCGAGAAGGATGGCGGCAAGGCGGAATGGTTGACGCGCGATTACCGCGCACCCTGGAGCGTTTAGAAGTCCAACATCATTTGGCGACAAGACGGCCGGGGAAGGGTCCTCTCCCCGGCCGTTTTTTTGCGCGTCCGGTCTTTAGGGGCGAGATTTTAAAATTTTCGTCCCCGGGGGAGAAACCAAAGTCGAGCGCGGGTAGTCCACGGCCCACATTCCGGAACGGGACCGACGCCTTCTCCAACACCCAGTTTTCAGGCACGTGTACGTAGACATTTCCCCGAAGGCCATTGGCGCGGCGGATTGTGCCGGACAGGCGTCCGTCTTTTTCGTCCCAATCAAGAGCGGCAAGTTCGGCCTGGCCTTGGGAAAGGTGGAGGTCGGTGCCAACGAACTGGGGCCTGTCGAGTTGCGGCCAGAGCGCGAATAGGCGCACGGCCTTTCCGGGGACTGCGGCAGTGAACGTGCTTTGACTAGCGCCTTTGAATTCATCGGTCCAGAATTCACGGGCGAGGTAAGACGTGCCCGGCTGCAGTCCCATCTCTTCCCAGGTTACGGAGTAGTTGCGTTCCTCATCCGAGAAATTGAACAGGGCAAGCAGTTCCCATTCGATACCGCTTTGCTCGACGTGCAGGTGCCAGATGTCGGGTTCTTCCGCGGTGAAGAGGTTCAGCGGACGTGCCGTTTGGGCGAAAGCCGGCATGGTCTGTTGCATCATGCGGATGCGTTCCTCAGGGAGAGTCGTGAGGTCGTCGGAGTACATGATGCTCGAACCGGAGAGGGCGAGCATGGTTGCGCGCAGGCGGCATTCTTCGGTGCTTCCTTGCGCGCGGATGGACAGGTCGCAGGCTTCGTGATTGTACAACCGGCCGTGAAGCCAGTACTCGGCGGACGACATGGCGAAGACGCTGCGGAGCGTGGGCCACGTGCTCGTGCCCGCGTCGAGGGTGTCGCTGGTGGCGTAGACGCCGTCGGCAAGGCCGGTCGAAAGCAGCGGCGGGGTTTGACAATACCGCACATAGGCTTCGTCGCCCGCGCCTTCGCGGACGGCCTCCATGGCGCGGCGCAAGGGATCCCAGCCGCGTGCGTTTGACGGATCGGCGGGGTACAAGTTCTCCCCGGCACACGCGGCGATGAAGTCGATCTTGTAGTACGAAGCCCCCGCGTCAGTCAGGCGCCGGAAGGTCTCCACGATGTAGTTGTACGCGTCCGGTTGCGTCGCGTCGAGTTGGAATTGCTGAGGGTTGGGTTCCCAGTACCAGGTCCAGGTAACTGCAGGGTTGCCGGATTCATCGCGCAACACCCAGTCGGGGTGTTCCTGAAACAAACGCGACGTTTCCGCGACTTCCGTGGGGGCGATCCAGATCCCCAGTTTCAGACCGAGTTCGCGAAGGTCGGCCGCGAGCGCTTCCAGACCACCGGGATAGTCAGCCCTATCAACATCCCAATCGCCGCAGATATCGCCGATTTGCCAGCCATGATCGAGCAACATCAGGTCCATGCCAAGGTCCCGGAAGCGTTCGGCGACGACCTGCGCGTTCGCCATAGTGAATGCG
>JAHDWY010000617.1 GCA_023384315.1 Candidatus Hydrogenedentota bacterium
GCTCTAAAACCGAATGCATACCAGGAGGGCAACGCCACGAGAAGAATGGCCATCGGCGGCTACATGATTATCTTCCAGTAGAGCTTTGATCGGGGCCTCAATTCGAAGAACTTCCGCATCACTTGTGTTGCCCTTCCAGATACCGGTCGATGTTGGCCAGTGTGTCCGCGTGCATGAAGTGGGCGAGAACGTCCTGGAGATCTCCCATGGCGGAGGTCATGGTGCGGAGCCCGTCAATGGTGTCGCAGGCGATAAGTTCGCCGTCGCGGAGGATGGCGATGCGGTGGGCGACTTCTTGCACGATCTCTGGGACGGGCGTCGTCATGAGGACCGTCATGTCTCTCCGCTCCGCAAGCCGGATCATGACCTTCTTCAGCGCGAGCAACGCCGCCGGGTCCAGTCCGCCGGAGAAGGGTTCGTCCAATAGAAGAACCGGCGCGTCGCTCACGAGGGCCGAACAGATGGAGATCTTTTTTTGCTGCCCCGTGGAATAGGAACTGATCGGCGAATCGCCGTGGGCGTCAAGATCGAACAAGGCAAGCAGCCGGTCGATGTGATCGAAGAGCCTGTCGTAATCCACACTGTAGAGGCGCCCTACGGCCAGCAGAAACTCCCGGCCCGTCTTCTGCACCGGCAACCACGGATGGTCAGGCAGGTAAAACACCTTGCGCCGGATGGCGAGCTCCGCTTCCTCCGAACTCCGCCGCCGCATGCCGTCGATCTCCACATACCCCTTCTGCGGCGCGAGCGCCCCGGCGATGGATGCAAGCAGCGTACTCTTCCCCATCCCGTTCGGACCCATGAGCGCGACCAACTCGCCCGAACTGATTTCAAGATGGATGTTCCGCAGCACCGGGCGCACCCCGTCATGCTGGGTGAGGTCGACGACTTTGATCATGAACCACTACCCCCTGTAACGGCTCCCTAAAGGCTACGGCAGTCGAAGGTGGACAATCAATCGGGCGAATCGGACAGATCGGACCGATCCGTCCGATCAGTCAGATCAGCGCCGCTACCGGTGTTGCCGGCCGTCGGGGGCGTTGGGTTCGGTTTGGGGCGGCGGGTCTTTGTGGTGGAGGAGCAATAGCGATTTCATCTTGGCCGCGATCTCGGGGTGGGCCTCCGCGACGTTGTGCTGTTCGCTGACATCGGTTTCGAGGTCGTAAAGTTCGAAGTCGGCGTCGGTACCGGAATAGATGCCTTTCCATTTGCCCATACGGCCCGCGCTCTGAATCTTGTCGCCCCAGAGTTCCCAGTACATGAACGCGTGCTCGTCCTGTTCCCGGCCCGCGGCGTCCGCGCCAACGAGCGCCGGCACAATGGACTTGCCGTCGATGCCGCCGGGCACGGCCTCCCCCGCTCCGGCCAACTCCGCGAAGGTGGGCATGACATCGCAGAAGTACCAGGGATGCGCGCTCTCCGTCCCCGCCGCGATGTGCTTGGGCCACCGCGCAATGGCGGGAATGCGGATGCCGCCCTCGTACAGCGTGCCCTTGTACTCGCGGAGCGGCCCGTTGGCTTCGAAGAATTCCGGCTCCGCGACGGAATAGCGGTCGGCGCCGTTGTCGGATGTGAAAATGACGAGCGTGTTGTCGTCGATGTCGAGTTCCTGCAAGAGGTCCATGACTTTGCCGACGCCGTCGTCCATGCGCGTGATCATGGCGGCCATATTGGCCTTGGGCTTGTCCGGAAAGGCGTAGCCCTGCCGCCACTTGAACCGGGGCGGATTCTCGTCGAAGGCGTCCGCATACTCGTCCAGCGAATCCTCCGGCACCGTCCACTCATGGTGCGGAATCGTGAGCGACAGGTAGCAGAAGAACGGGTTTTCCCGGTTCGCGCGGATGAATTCCAGCGACTTCTCGAGGATCACATCGTGCGTGTACTGCTCTTTCTTGCCCTGCGTGTTGCCGGGGAGCGGATACGGCTCCTCGTTGTGCCAGAGGTAGTCCGTGTAATAGAAATGAGCGTGCTTCTGGTGCAAATAACCGAGAAATTCGTCGAACCCCTGACGGTTGGGCACGCCTTCCGTGTCCGCGTCGCCCAGTCCCCACTTGCCGAAGAGGCCGGTCCGGTAGCCCGCCGTTTTCAACACCTCCGCCGTGGTGACGTAGCCGTCGGGCATGGCGATACCGCCCGCATTCCCGCGCACCGGCGTGTGGCCGCTGTGATAGCCTGTCATCAACACGCTGCGGGACGGCGCACACAGCGGCGCGCCCGCATAGGCCTGGGTGAAGCGCAAGCCTTCCTTCGCCAGGCGGTCGATGTTCGGCGTGCGAATGTGTTCCTGCCCGTAGCAACCGAGGTGGCCGTAGCCAAGGTCGTCGGCCATGATGAAGATGATGTTCGGACGCTGTGCCGCGTCCTGCGCGAAGGCCTGCAAACCCCAACCGCCCGCAGCCAACGCCGCGGCCCCCGTGGTTTTCAAGAATTCGCGCCGGTTCATGGCTCCTCCTCGGAAGGTTGCGTAGGGGATCACTTGTACCTGCGGCGAACGGCGTGAGTCAATTCTGCGGATCATCGTCAATGACAAATTCATCCGGCAGAATCGGCTCCAGAAACCTCCCGAGCCCCTCGCTATAAAGTAATCCCGACTCGTACCACCCCGCATTGTGGTCGCCATGGATCTCGAGGAAGTTCTTGGGTGCCGGGGCGAGTTCGTAGAGGCGTTTTCCGTGGTGGTAGGGAATGATGTCGTCGTCCGGACTATGAACGACGAGTATCGGCGCCTTTACATTGCCGATCTTCTTGTCGTTATCGAAACGGTGGCGGATAAACCACCCCACCGGAATGAACGGCAGCAGCTCCTTGCCGATTGCAGTTGTGCTGATAAACGGGCTTTCGATGATGATGGCGGCGGGTGTCGCCGTCTGCGCCAGTTCCAGCGTCGGTCCCGCGCCGAGGGATCTCCCGAAGAGCACGATACGGCTCGCAGGCTCACTCCGCGTATCCGTCAGGTACGCCCACGCCGCGTTCACGTCCGCGTAGCAGCGCTGCTCGGATGGTTTCCCCGAGCTGTCGCCATACCCGCCGTAGTCGTAGATGAACACATTCAGATCAAGGTCGCGGAAGATCTCGATGGATTCCAGCCGGTCGGCGATGGTGCCCGCGTTACCGTGGGAGAACAGGACCGTGCCGCGCGGCTGCTCCGCAGGGATGTACCAGCCGTGCGTGGTTTCCCCATCGACCTGAAGCGTGACGTCTTCGTAAGCCCACCCGAACGGCGCATCGGCGGGCGTGCGCCAGATGCTGCCGCC
>JAHDWY010000618.1 GCA_023384315.1 Candidatus Hydrogenedentota bacterium
ACTCCGTGCGCGGGATGGTCGAGTCGCTGATCGGTTGTGTGGCGGGCGCCGCGCTGATGGAGGAGACGGAACGTTTCGTCGCCGGCGCCGGACTGACCGAGATTAACCTGGAGCCGAATCCGGGCTACGTACAGTCCATGACCGAAATGAACGATCCCCTCTACAAGGAAATCCTGGCGCACCTGCCCGAAGGTGCCCAGGCCGCGGCTTACATCACGAGCCTTTCCGTATCCGCGCGCAAGCCCGCTGCGGCCCGCTGCTGCGGATAGGTTTGAGTTTGAATCCGCTTTGGGGGAGCCGCTGCGACGGAAGCGGCTCCCCCGGGGCGGTCGATTACGCGTAAACGCGTTCAAAGGCCCGCGCCGCCTCGGCCAGGTGGGCATGCTCCGGTTTAGACAAGGCGGGATCAGCCTCGAGAATTGCCTGCGCATCGCGACGCGCGGCATCGAGAAGACGCACGTCGAGGATAAGATCGGCGACACGCAAGTCGCTGAGACCCGCCTGGCGCAGCCCTTGAAACTCGCCGGGGCCCCGTAATTCCAGGTCCGCCTCGGCAATGTCGAAGCCACTCGTCGATGCGCAGAGGACTTCCAGCCGCTTCATGCCGTCTTTCGTCTTCGGTTTTCCAAGGAGAAAGCAATGCGACTGTTCCGCGCCGCGGCCGACGCGCCCGCGCAACTGGTGCAACTGCGTGAGGCCGAACTGGGCCGCGTCTTCGATGACCATGGTTGTGGCATTGGGACAATCGATGCCCACCTCGATCACCGTCGTGCTGAAGAGCACGTCAATCTCGCCGCGCTTGAACCAGTGCATGACCTCGTCTTTCTCCGATGACGCCATACGCCCGTGAAGAAGCCCGGTGCGTAGCCCTTCCAGCGGGCCCTCCGAAAGTTCCTCGAAATGTTTCGTGACCGCGGTCAATTGCTTTGCCGCCGATTCCTCGACGAGCGGACACACATAATACGTCTGGAATCCCTTCGCCGCTTGTTTGCGGATGTAGCCGTACAAGTCGGACACCTTGGCCGGCGTGATGCGGCGCGTTTTGACGGGCGTGCGACCCGGTGGCAGTTCATCGATGACGGAGATGTCCATACCGCCGTACACGGTGATCGCCAGGGTCCGCGGAATCGGCGTTGCGGTCATGTGGAGGAGTTCGGGTTCGTACCCCTTGTCCACGAGCGTGCTGCGTTGCACAACGCCGAACCGGTGCTGTTCGTCGATGATGACAAGGCCGAGGTTGTGAAAGCGCGTCTTCTCTTGAATGAGCGCGTGGGTGCCGACCACGACGTCGCACGCGCCGGACGCGATCCGTTCGCGTAGTTCCCTTGCGTTCGCCGTCGAGCCGGTGAGCACCGCGACGTCGAGTCCCAATGGCGCGAGCAGTTCGCGCAAATTGATCCCGTGCTGTTCCGCGAGGATCTCCGTCGGCGCCATGAGCGCCGCTTGATACCCGCCGTCGCAAGCTGCCGCGATGGCATGCAACGCGACGACCGTCTTGCCGCAGCCCACGTCGCCCTGCAGCAGCCGCACCATGGGCCGGTGCGATCCCATGTCGTTAAGGATGTCATCGACCGCGCGCTGCTGTCCCGCAGTCAAGGGAAACGGCAGCGACGCCCGCAGATCGCGCAGGCGCGGGCCGTCGATTACGTGGCGGTTGCGTTTCACCTCTCGATGCCGTTTCGCGCGAAGCCCCAGCACGCCGATCTGGATGCCGAGCAGTTCTTCGTAGGCGAACCGGCTCCGCGCGGCCCGGGCCGTTTCGATCTCGTCCGGAAAGTGGACCTGCCGAATCGCGGCGTTCGGTTCGGGGAACGCATGCGCGTTGCGGAGGGTGAGAGGTAAGGTCTCCGGCAACGGCTCGACCATATCCAACGTAGTGCGCACGAGCCGCCGCAACATCCGTTGGCTCACCCCGTCGGTCAACCGGTACACCGGCACGATGCAGCCGGAGTTGATCAGGTCGTCTTCGTCGCCGGTTTGCAGTTCGTAGTCCGGATTTCGCAGGGCGACACCGTTCCACTTGCCCGCCGTACCGGTGAAGAATCCCCGCGCACCAGGCTTTAGTACGCGCGCGAGATAGTCCTGTCCAAACCACACCGCGCGGATCTCGCCGGACGCGTCGCGCAACGTAACCTCGGCGAGCGACAACCGCCGCCGCAACCGCACCGGCCGCGACTTCACGACCTCGGCTTCGATCGTAACCGTGTCGCCCTCGGCAATATCCGCGATCGCGGCGATGTCCCGCCGATCCTGATACTCCCGGGGAAAATGAAACAGCAGATCGCGCACCGTGGCGATACCCAGATTGCCCAGCAATTCAGCGCGTTTGTCCCCAACGCCGGGAAGATTGCTGACACTATCCGTTGCCAACATGTTAGCGATCGTGCAGCGCGCCCAGCCTGCCAGCGTGGATCTGGCAGATGGCGAGGGCGATGGCGTCGGCAGCGTCGTCGGGGCGGGGGCGGTCCTCCAGGTTGAGGAGGATCTTGACCATATCCTGGACTTGTTGTTTGGTGGCTTTGCCGTAGCCGACGACCGCGTTCTTCACTTCGAGGGGGCTGAATTCGCCGATGGGTTTGCCCGCGAGTTCGCAAGCCAGCGCGATAACGCCGCGGGCTTGTGCGACGGTGATGCCGGTGGTCACGTTGCGCGAAAAGTAGAGCTTCTCAACCGCCACCGCATCGGGCTCGTAGCGCGCGATGAGCGCCTGGCTCTCTTCGAAGATGGTACGAAGCCGCGTCGCGAAAGGTTGGCCCGGCGGTGTGGCGATGATGCCATGGGCGATATGGGTGAGGCGGGTGCCCTTGCCTTCGACCACGCCGTATCCGGTGGTCGCGGTGCCGGGGTCGAACCCGAGGACGCGCACCCCGCTACTCGACGGCCGCGGCCATCTCCTCCTCGGAGATGTCGAAGTTGGCGTAGACGTTCTGCACGTCGTCGTGGTCTTCGAGGGTTTCCATGAGCCGCAACACCTGGCCCACGCTGCTGCCCTCTACTTTCACGGTCGTCTTGGGGATCATGGTGAGTTCGGCATTGTCGGTGGCGATGTTCATTTCCTCGAGGGCTTCCGACACGGCGTGGAGATCGGCGGCTTCCGTCGTGATTTCGTACATGTCGCCTTCCGTGTCCACGTCTTCCGCGCCAGCCTCGACGGCCTTCTCGAAGATGACGTCGTCGGTCAGCCCCTCCTTGGGGACGGTGATGACGCCTTTGCGCTCGAAGTTCCAGCTCACGGCGCCGTTCTCCGCCAT
>JAHDWY010000619.1 GCA_023384315.1 Candidatus Hydrogenedentota bacterium
TTGTGATTTCCATGGTCCCAGCCGCGATGGGCGGCGGTGGGCGTATTCGATGCCTGGGACCATTTTGTCTTTCTACTGAATACACCAAGGAGCGATGGACTGTATCGAGGAGAGGACGGAAGGGATGTCTGCGGTATCAAATCCACCCAACGAGGTCATCCTCGTCACGGGAGCGTCGGGTTATATTGGGGGCCGGCTTGCAACGCGATTGGAGGAGACGGGATATCGCGTCCGGTGCATGGCGCGGCGTCCGGCGGAACTGGAGGGACGTTTCCACGGCGATACCGAGATTGTCTTCGGAGACGTCAGCGATGCCGAATCCCTCGCGAAAGCTTTGGAAGGCGTGTCGGTCGCGTACTATCTCGTCCATGCGCTGGGGGCTCGCGGGGATTTCGAATCGATGGAAACGGAGGCCGCACGAAACTTTTCGGCTGCGGCAGAGGCGGCAGGGGTCGCGCTGATTGTTTATCTGGGAGGACTCGCGAGTGATTCGCCGGACCGTTCCGCGCACATGCGAAGCCGGCACGCGGTGGGCGAGATCCTGCGGGAGTCGTCCATACCCGTCGTCGAATTTCGCGCGTCGATCGTGATCGGCGCGGGAAGCTTGTCCTTCGAACTGGTCCGCGCGCTGGTGCGGCGATTACCCGTCATGATCACACCGCGCTGGGTGCAGGTGAAGGCGCAGCCCATCGCCATTCGAGATGTGCTCGATTATTTGACGGAGGCGCTCAACCTGGATCGGGATCGAAGCCGGATCTACGAGATCGGGGGAGCGGACGCCCTATCGTACCTTGAATTGATGCGTGCCTACGCGACGCACCGCGGGTTGCGCCGGTTGTTCATCAAGGTTCCGGTATTAACACCGTGGCTATCCAGTCTGTGGTTGAGTTTGGTTACGCCGTTGTTCGCGCAGGTCGGCCGCAAGCTGATTGACAGCATTTGTGTGGCCAGCGTGGTGCGCGATGTGTCGGCCTTGCGTGATTTCCCGGTACAACCCATGGGGATCGCGGACGCGATCGCGGAAGCACATCGCGAAGAAGATGAGGCTTTCGTGCAGACCCATTGGGCGGACGCGCTTTCTTCCATACCGGAGAAACGCAATTGGGGAGGGGTCCGGTTCGGATCGCGCATCGTCGATTCGCGAACCGTGACGGTCGACACCGATCCGGCTACCGCATTCGCTCCGATCCAGCGCATCGGTGGCAGGACCGGATGGTACTACGGCAATTGGCTCTGGCAACTTCGAGGGCTGCTGGATCGGGCGGTAGGCGGCGTAGGGATGCACCGGGGCCGGCGCGACGCGACCGATCTGCGTGTGGGCGATGTGGTGGACTGCTGGCGCGTGGAGGCGATTGAACCCGACTCGCGGTTGCTGTTGTCGGCGGAGATGAAACTGCCGGGCCGCGCATGGCTGCAATTCGAGGTAAGGCCAGAGGGAGGATCGACCGTCATCCGGCAAACGGCCACGTACGATCCCGTCGGCCTACTGGGATTGGCCTATTGGTACGTTCTCTACCCGATTCACGAATTTGTTTTCGCCGGCATGTTGCGAGGGATCGCCAAAGCGACAGGCAATCCACACGCGTATCCAAAGAATGAGGAGGAGACCGATCGGTAGAACGGTCTCCTCCGAGACAATCGCGTGATCTGCTACGCCGCAACCATTCCGTGCGGATCGATGACGAACTTCTTCGCGGCGCCTTTGTCGAAGTCTTTGTATCCCTTCGGAGCATCGTCGAGGGAGATCATGGTGACGTTGACCGCCTTGGCGATCTCAATCTTGTCGTGAAGGATGCACTGCATCAACTGGCGGTGGTACCGCATGACGGGGCACTGCCCTGTCGTGAAGCAGTGGGACTTGGCCCAACCGAGTCCGATGCGGATGCCGAGCATGCCGATCTTGGCTTTCTCGTCGACGGCGCCGGGATCGCCCGTCACGTAAAGTCCCGGGATACCGATCGCGCCACCGGCGCGGGTGACTTCCATGGCGGCGTTCAGCACGGTCGCGGGATGCTCCGTGGAATGGTCGCTGCCGTGACCTCGGGCTTCGAATCCAACGCAATCCACGGCCGCATCGACTTCCGGCACGCCAACGATCTGTTCGATCTGTTCCGCGAGTGTGGCGCTCTTCTTTAAGTCGACCACTTCGCAGCCGAAGCTCTTGGCCTGAGCGAGACGCTCGTCGATCAGGTCGCCCACGATGACGCAGGCCGCACCGAGCAGGTGACAGGACGCAGCGCTCGCGAGACCTACCGGACCCGCGCCCGCGACGTAGACAATGGTGCCGGGCCCGACGCCTGCGGTAACAGCGCCGTGGTACCCCGTGGGGAAGATGTCGGATAAAAGGGTCAGGTCCTTGATCTTGGCCATGGCCTGATCTTTGTCGGGGAACTTCAGCAGATTGAAATCGGCATAGGGCACCAACACGTACTCGGCCTGGCCTCCGACCCAGCCGCCCATGTCGACGTAGCCGTAGGCCGCGCCGGGGCGCGCGGGATTGACGTTGAGGCAGATGCCGGTCTTGCCTTCCTTGCAGTTGCGGCACCGGCCGCAGGCAATGTTGAAGGGAACCGAAACGATGTCGCCTTTGGAAAGAAACTCGACGTCGCGCCCGGCTTCGACGATCTCGCCCGTGATCTCATGGCCGAGTACGAGGCCTTCCGGGGCGGTGGTCCGGCCGCGGACCATGTGCTGGTCGCTGCCGCAGATGTTGGTGGAGATGATTTTCAGGATGACGCCGTGTTCGCATTTGCGATTGCCGAGCGCCAGCTTGGGGTAGTCGATGTTTTGGACTTCCACGACTCCCGGTTTGATGTATGCAACCCCTCGGTTACCTGCCATGGTTCTGCCTCCTCTGCACTACTCGTTGCCGATGTTGCCCGGAACACACCACCCCGCATGCACGCGGGGATACCACTTCCATCGCTGTACAGCCTGGCGAGAGAATTCGAAAGAGAACAGATGCTGATTGCCGCAGCACCGATGCGACGATAGCCTTGCGAGGTCCATTGTATGCCGAAGTCGGAGGTGCGTCAACACGGTCAGCGGGAGGCATAAAGGACGAGGGAGGAAAGGGATGGGCCTGCGCCTGGAAACTAGGGCTGGGTCTGCCGGTTCCAGCGTCGAGACGATGTCAGCCGCAACGGCGATCGCGATCTGAGAACCGGTACCGATTTCAAATCTGAGATCACTACTGTCCGGTTGAGTTTTTGAAATTCAATTGGAAGCATAGTATTTAC
>JAHDWY010000620.1 GCA_023384315.1 Candidatus Hydrogenedentota bacterium
CCAGAAAGGGTACGCACTCGTTGGCCCGTCCGGCGTCTTCGTAGGACTGAAGGATTCTGCCGGTTTCGGTGAGCGATTCGACGAGATCGGTCCAGCCCTGTTCCAGCGCGATTTCCACGCCGTGAATCAAGTGGTTCATGCATTCGTCGGACCACTGGGACTGGGGTGCTCCCTCCCGAGCCTTCATGAAGTGGCGTTGGAAACGTCCCAGAGAAGTGAGTAGGCGTTGCGTGGGATCACTGGTCACGACGTGGTCTCCCGTTCCGGACCGGGCCATGGTTGTGGGGACTTCTGGGCTGTGGATCGCAAGTTTCTGGATCGGCTGGACTTCGGTTGACTCTCTGGAGATAACACCGGTCTCTTCAGGTAAAGGTGCTTCGACGACGCTCGCTCCACGCCAACCCCACGAGAGTGGATTCTTACTACGCTTGCCGAATCGCATAGTGCTTGCCCCTGTTTAGGGGTCGATTGTAGCACAACGCCATGCTGCACGCAATATATTGTGGCTGGGCGGTGCAAATTTGAACCCACCCCCAAGGGGATGGGTTCAAATCCCGCAAGTACCGGAGATCTCCTCAAGAAAAATCCGCGACTGGATGAACCTATTCGATGATACCCCGTTCCCGCAGTGCCGCGAGAACGGATTCGGCGGATTCCTGGAGCGTCTGTGCACCTGTATCCACTACAAGTTCAGCATGGTCGGGTTCTTCGTAGGGCGCCGAGATTCCCGTGAATTCCTTGATCTCGCCGGCGCGCGCCTTCTTGTAAAGCCCCTTCGGGTCGCGTTCTTCACAAACGTCCAGCGCGCATTTCACATACACCTCGACGAAATTTCCCTCCCCCGCAATGGCGCGGGCCTTGTCGCGATCGGCGCGATAGGGGGAAATGAACGCGGTCATAGCGATAACGCCGGCCTGCGTAAACAAACTCGCCACCTCGCCGATACGGCGAATATTCTCTTCGCGATCTTCCGGCGAGAAACCCAGATCCTTGTTCAATCCGTGGCGAATGTTATCGCCATCCAACACAAAGGTACGGCAGCCCGCTTCGTGCAGGGCGTTCTCCACGGCATGGGCCAGCGTGGACTTGCCGGAACCGGAGAGTCCCGTAAACCAAATCACGACCGCCTTGTGGCCGTTCTGCTTCTCGCGGTCTTCCTTCGTGATATCGGCGTGATGCCACGTGATATTCGTCGCTTTTACTTTGTCAGCCATTCCTCACTCCATACAAATTGGGTTGTGGATTCAAGAAAATCGGGAAAGAAGGCGGATTATAGCACGTGAATTTCGCGATTGGTAGCAAAGCGGAACGTCGATGCCACGGAAGCCCGTTCTCTTGACTTCCCCCCACATCCCCGTCAATATCGCTTCCCATGAATCTCATCCAACAGTTCTTCAAACGTTTGGGTCCCGGGTTGATTACTGCTTCGGTCGTGCTGGGACCGGGGAGTATCATCGCGTCCAGCCGGGCCGGCGCGGAAGCCGGCTACGGCCTCATCTGGGTCATCGTCGCGGCGGGAATCCTGATGGCGACGTATACGGCCATGGGCGCGCGGCTGGGTTGTGCATTGGATACGACTCCCCTTGCGTATCTCTCCGAGCACCGGGGGCGAATCTTGTCCGTCCTGGTCGGGTTGTCGGCCTTCTTCGTGTGCGCGGGATTCCAGTTCGGCAACAACCTGGGCGTGTCGTTTGCCGTGAGCGGCGTGACCGGCACGCCTCTGTGGATTTGGCCCATCGTGTTCACGGGCCTGTCGCTTGCCTTCCTCTTCTTTGCGCGGCACGTCTACGTCGTGCTGGAACGGCTCATGATGCTGCTCGTGGCGGTGATGATAGTTTGTTTTGTCACCAACCTTTTCTTCACGGGTATCAGCGTGCCGAAGCTGGTTGCGGGGCTGGTGCCGAGGCTCGGTCCTGGACAAGCCACCATCGCCGCGGCCATGCTGGCCACCAACTTCTCGATAATCGCCGCGTTGTATCAGGCCTATCTCGTGCGCGCGAAAGGCTGGAACCGGGACAACCTCGGTGATGCTGTCGGTGACGCGTGGACCGGGATCGCCATCCTGGGGACCATTGTCGTTGTAATCATGATCGGCGCGGCCCAGACCCTCTTCGGTACCGGTGCGGACTTCAAATCCGCAGGCGATCTGGCAAATCAGTTCGGTGAACTGCTCGGGCCCTTCGCAAATGTCGTCTTCTGCCTGGGGCTCGGCGCCGCCTCGTTCTCCTCCTTCATCGTGAACGCCTGTGCGGGCGGCGCGATCCTCGCCGACGGACTTGGCTTGGATGCGCGCATGGAAGGCAAACCGGCGCGCATCCTCGCTGCGATTTGCATGGTCATCGGCTGTGTCGTCGGTATCACGACGCTCCTCTACAGCGCTGGCACCACGACATCGGTTTTGCTCGCGCAAGCTTCGACGCTCATCGCGGCACCGCTGGCCGGGATCATCCTGCTGGTCATTACATCCAGCAAGAAGACCATGGGCGATTTGCGAAATGGCCCTGTAAGCATCGGCTTGGGGATTATCGGTCTGGCGATGCTGGGATTTCTGTTCTGGCGTACGCTGACTTCGATCGCCGTGTCGCTGTTCGGTTAGCTGAGGGACAGCAAAGACAGCAGGGACAACAGGAACCGTAGGGCAGGCGAGAATCGACGGACCTCAAGAAACCCCGTGCATCTAAGATCGTGTGAAAGGTTCAGAGACTGCAACACACTGCATTCGCCGGGATTCCGCGGCGATTCTGAAATTCTCATGCCTGATGTGGCTGTTGTCTCTGCGGTCCCTGCCGTCCCTCAAAGCTCAATCGACGGGTCCATGATCTCAATAAACCGCTTCGCCTGCGCAGAGAGCACCTTCCCTTTCCGCAACACGACTCCGTAGGTGCGATTCGGGAAGTACTTGCCCACGGGGATTACGGCCAAGTTTTCGTCGCCGGTGATACAGATGCTCATGACGATCGAGATGCCCAGCCCCAGTTCCACGTAGGTCTTGATAACTTCCCAGCCCCCCACTTCGAGTTTCACCTCATACTTGAGACCGCGCTGGGCAAAGACGCTCTCCACGATACGCCACGTGCTCAAGTGGCGGGGCGGCAGGATGAGCGGGTACTTGGAGATATCCTTCAACGTAACCCGTTCCTTCGTCGCGAGGGGGTGATCGCGCGGCGCGATGAGCACCGGCTCGTACGAGAGGATCGGGTAAAATACAATATCCTCCGGCGTGTCCAGCAACG
>JAHDWY010000621.1 GCA_023384315.1 Candidatus Hydrogenedentota bacterium
GGGCAGCCAGTCGAACTTGGTAGACGTCAGCGAGCGGCCCTCGTAGCCGTACAGACCCAGCGGTTGAGTCGCGATCCCGGCCTTGTCGCCAAGAATAGAAATCCCGCTGCGCTCTTCGGGGATGTTCGCCGCCCAGGACACGTCGAGTGTCAGCGTAATGTCGTTATCGAACCGGATGTACGCGGAGGTGTAATCTTCCACATCGAACTCGGAGGGCGGATAGGTCTCTCCCCATTCACCGTTGCACAGGTCCTCCCGGTCGCCGAACATGCGGTAAACCTTTCCGGATGCGGCGACGGGGCGCGGGCATCCCATAAGCCAGATCGCGAGATCGAGCATGTGTACCCCGATGTCGATGAGTGGCCCGCCCAGCGACTCTTCGCGGATGTGGAACTTACCCCAACCGGGAATCCCGCGACGGCGCAGCCAGGTGGCGTTGGCGGAATAGATCTGGCCGAGCTTTCCGGATTCGACCACCTCTTTCAGTTTTTCGCTGGCCGCTTCGAAACGCATGTGCTGGCCCACCATGAGTCTCTTCTTGGCAGTGGCGGCGGCTTTGATCATGGCGCGGCACTCGGCCGCATTCATCGCCATGGGTTTCTCGACGAGCACGTTGGCGCCGGCCTTGAGCGCGGCGATGGTAATGGGGGCGTGATGGCGGTTCTGGGTGTATACGCCGATAATGTCGTAGCGCCCTTCCCGAAGCATGCGTTTGTAGTCGGTATAGACGAGGCGCGCGCCGTACTTGCCGGCCTTTTCCTCCGCGCGGTCCTTGATGATGTCGCACACGCCAATGAGTTCGACTCGGCCCTCGGCTTCGAGTTCATTCCAGTACGGCAGATGGTAGCGTTCGGACGCGTCCCCGGCGCCGATAATTCCCACTTTCAACTTCATACGGCTCATTCCTGGTCCTCTGGAAAGATGGCTTTCCTGATTCGATCATCCTGATTCTGGATCCCCCGGTCGAGAGCCGTCTCGCGCGCAGGCAGCGCCAGTTGCGCCACATAGGGCAAATGGTCGGACGCAACGCGTGTCGACGGCGTGTCGACAAAACGGGATGATACGGCATTCAGCGGCTCAGAAACCAGCACATAATCGATCCCGCGGCGGCCCGGATCGTTTCCGGAATCGCCACCGGGATACGTATCCATGAAAGCCCTTAGAAGCACACGCAGGGGCTTACTGTCCGGGGTGGCGTTGAGGTCGCCGGCGAGTATCGTAGGGACGTCTCTGACACTTTCGACCACGTACGCGGCCTGCTCGATGCGGGCGGAGGGAAGTAGATCGAAATGTGTGTTGAGGACGTCAACCCGAAGGCCAATGACCTCGATCGTGGTCCGAAGGCATCCGCGCCGCTCGCCTCCATCCACGAAGGGGAGCGTGAAATTAACGTGGTCGACGATCGGCAATTTGGAGTAGGTACAGTTGCCATACTTCCCTCCGTCGTAATCGAGATTCGGACCGAACCGATACTCCATGTTGAGCCGTTTTCCGAATTCCTCGGGGAGGTCCAGTCCCGAAGTACGGGCACATCCCTGGTCCACTTCCTGTAAACACACCACGTCAGGTTCCAACGCAAGAATGACGTCCGCAATCCGATCGAGGTCCTGGGCTCCGTCCGTTCCTTCGCCGTGGTGAATATTGTAGGAAACGACCGTGATGACGGCGTCTCCGGCGAGCGCGACGGTGGTCCCGCGCAAGAAGAAAGCAATCAAGACGGTGAGTCTCATTGGAGGTCCTTTCCGGATTTCCCGTGGGAACCACAGGATTACAGGAAGAGTTTATCAGAAGGCAAGTGGGAGTATCGGAAGTGGCATGAAGACTGGGCCTGAGACTCCTCATGACATAAGGCTCGGCAGGTAAATAGTTTACGCGAGTGCATTATTCTCGAAAAACTGCGGCCCAGTGATCCCGCCGGCTGCAAGGCGATAAGTTGTAACAGACGCTGGTTTTGATGGTACTATGGTTGCCGGGGCAGGCACACGATGAGCCGGCCCCGCTGGTGGTTGTATACCAGATATAGATTGCGTTTTGCCATATGGTGGTGTATACTGTATCCCGCCATCGGAAATCCGGCCCATCCGGTAGTTGGGGGTAGTATCTTACCGCCGGATGCAGGTAGAATAGGTATCTGGCCCGTTGGACAGCGTCATCCGTCGGAATGTAGGAGGCGTTATCGCTGGACGGGTTTAGTTGAGTGCAGGACGAATCGACGAACGAGACGTGCACAGAAGAAAAGGAGGTGACGTTAATGAAGCACATCAAGGCATTGACGAAGGTCGATCCGAGAATGGCGCAGCTCAACACGAGCAAGTGCGACACCATTCTGAAGACGCCGGAAGAGAAAGACGCGAAGAAAGAGGAAAAGCAGCAGCCGGCCTAACGCGCTTTCCCCATTTCTAAGAGTCTTTAGGATTGCGCCTCTCATGCAATTGGTGGGAGGCGTTTTCTTTTGGCCAATCATTCTCGCTCATCGAACGACCAACCGGAAAACTGGGCATCGCCAGTGCAAGCGAATCCCATGCCCCCGATACGGTCGTTGTTGGTGTCGGACACGTAGCAGTCGGAGGATTCAACGAGGACGGTTCCGTCCACTTGGGATACTCGAATTCGAATTCGATCGGTAGCAACGATCCCTTCCAGTATCAACTCGTGACCGGGCGCGAATCCCTGGAATGTCTGCTGCCAAAGCGTCCGGCCTTCCACCGTATTCAACGACACCTCGGAATCGGCAATGCGGAGCAAAAACCCGCGCTTCAGATCGGGATCGACCTGAAAGAGAAGCCCGAATTCGCTTGCACCCGTTTCCGGCACGACGGAACACGTCCAAACACCTTTCGCCCCCTGGATGGACTCGTTCACAATACGAGCCGGCGATTCGCCGCCGTCCACGCGAAGGCTTGCATTTCCCCCTTCCCCGCTCTCCAACCACGCACCGGAAAGAACTTTCCAGCCTTCGGGCCCTGGTAGTGTCGCGCTTGGCATTGTCGCGTCAGACGAAGACTGTTCGGAGACTTGTATGGGTCCGAATCGAGCGGTGCCCCTCCAGGTTTGCAATGCGGCGTGCGCTGCCGCACCGGGAGTATCGGCAGGCACGGGAAAGGGCGGACTTTCGGCAATAACCGTGGCGCCGTCTTCGGCGAGTAAGCGGGCGCGGGTTTGGCCGTCGTCAACCCGGGCCTCTAGGATGTAGGTCGTGTCGTAATGCCAGAGATCCTGTTC
>JAHDWY010000622.1 GCA_023384315.1 Candidatus Hydrogenedentota bacterium
GAAGCGCGCACGCTCACCAGCCCGGTGTCCATGCGGTACGCAAGCGGCGCGGTGGTTCATCTTGATGGCAAAGGTCCAGACGGCGGCGGTGTCTTTGAAGGCGACGAGGGCAGGGTTCTGGTGGATCGCGACAAGTACGACGCCAAACCGAATATTGACGAGGTGAAACTCAAGGAAACGGTGCGTTCGGACCGTGCGGGCGAATTCACGGATTCGGATGGGTATACGCACCTGTACCGAAGTGAGAACCACTTGCAGAACTGGTTTGATAGTATTCGTTCGCGGAATTTGCCCATTGCGGACGTGGAGATTGGCCATCGGTCCGCGACCATGTGCCATCTCGGCAACATCGCCCGTTGGACCGGACGCCGACTTCAGTGGGATCCGGCGGCTGAGCGCTTTGTCGATGACGACGACGCCAACGGCTATCTCGAACGCCCCATGCGCGCGCCCTGGCAGATCGCATAAGAAAAAGAACATCCCCCGCCACGCCGCTGGCGTGGCGGGGGATGTCGTGTTTAGCGCATGACCGCGAAGGGCACTTTTGCGACGGTCGTGTTGTCCACGTATTTGCCGTGTATGGGATCGGTGCCAACGACGTGTGACTCAAACAATTCTGCACCAGCTCCTTTGACGTAAAGCGGAAGCAGGCTGTTCGTGTGGCCGCCCTTGTGCCATTCGACGCCGGGCATGTTGCCCTTGCCGTTGTTCACGAGTGGCTTCCACTCGGGATCGGAACCCGGGCCGCAGAGATAACCGCACTCGTGGTCGCCGGTAACGATAACGAGCGTCTCGTCCCAGCTACTGTTTTTCTCGACCCAACTCACGACGGCCTCAACGGCGTCATTGTAGGAAATCATCTCTTCAATCATTCGCGGCGTATAATTCTCATGACTGGCCCAGTCCACCGCGCCGCCTTCGATCATGAGGTAAAACCCGTCGGGATCGTTGTCCAGCACATTGATCGCGCCCAACGCCATCTCGGCGAGCGTGGGGGATGTTTCCAGATAGGGTACTTTGCCGGGCGCGTCGTCGGCAGTGAGCTTGTCCATATACCGCTCCACCTGGAGAGAGGTTTGCACGGGCACCACTCCGATCACTCGCTTGGGGGTCTCCCCGTCGGCCAATGCCTGAAACGCATCACGGGATTGAATGAAGCTCCACGCGTCGGCTTCGCCATCGCCGTCGCAGTCGCCGCCGGCTTCGCCGGCAATGATGCGTTTCCACGTGTCCTCGCCGCCTACATACTTGTAAGACTTTTCGGCGTCCGCCGGCAGCGCTTCGCCGTTCTTGTCGTAGTCCGGGTGCCCGCAGCCCATGATCACTTCGAGGCCGCTTTCCTCGATCATCTCCTTGGAAATGACTTCATAGTTTCCGCGGCTGCGATCGTGGGCGGAAAACCCGGCCGGTGTCGCGTGGCTGAGCAAGACGGACGTGATGACGCCGGTGGATTTCCCCAGCTTCTCTGCGCGATCAACCGCGTGTTCCAAGGGTTCACTGTTCTCATTGACACCGATGGCGCCATTGAGCGTCTTGACGCCGGTGGACATGGCGGTCGCTGCCGCTGCCGAATCCGTGGCCTGTTCCGCCACCCAGCCGAAATCTGCCCAGGCCTTTTCTGGGTCGTACGGCTGTACCTTCAGCGAGTGCGTGTCCAATCCGTAGCCCGTGAATTCCTTTTCATAGACCTGCGCGCCGGCTTCACCGTGCTCGTAGTAATCTGCTGCAAGCACGTGATTGAATCCCCATCCGTCCGCGACCATGACGATTACGTTCTTTGCCACGGGCCCATCGCCAGAAGCATCCTGAGCGAATCCAGCGCCAACAAAACCAACTGCAAGGCAGAAACTTAGAAAGAACCGCAACATTTCATATCTCCATACATGTTCGCCATGACTACCGGCCTCCCGGCATACGAGAACTAAGTATACCGAAAGACGACTGCCGGGTTCATTTCGTCTAACCGAGTCCAGCGACTGACGCTAATAACCAGCTAACGAGCCGGGCGTAGGGTCTCCGTAGCGCCGGAGCGATGAGGCCGTTGTTGTAGGGACCCCTGACCGTCCTCTCAATCCGACCGAAACTCCGCCCCGGACGGGGGTCCCTACAGCATTCCCCTTTTCTCTCCGGCGCTTGCGGGCTTGCATGGGGATGCCTCGTTCACTACCCTTTGACTACTTGTCCGTCTGGAGCAACCCTACAATGAATATTCTTCGTACTTCCCTTTCCTTGGCTTTCCTTGTCGCCGTCTCGTGGGGACTTGACCCAATCACTTCCAACGAGGCCGTCCAGTTGGTGGCGTTCCATGACGTGAAACTCGAGAACGCGCAGACCCGCCTGACGATTCAGAACGGTATTCCCTTCTATGCGGTCGCGGGTGTCGATCGTGGTTCGGCGGTCGAGGCGGTCATCGACGCCCGCGCGGCTCGTGTGGTGGAGCTAAGAAAACGCGGCGAAGTCGTCTATTCGTTCCCCGGGATTGTGACGGTGGGGCACCGGGGCACCGTGAAGTTTGCGCCCGAGAACACCATCGCGGCGTTCAACAGCGCCATCGAGCGCGGCGCGGACCTCCTGGAAATGGATGTTCGCCAGACCAGCGACGGGCATCTCGTGATCGTACACGATCAGTCCGTCGCGCGAACGACGGACCAGCGTGGTGATGTGGCTGGCCTCACATTGACCGAGATCAAGGCGCTGGATGCCGGGTCCTGGTTTGGCGATGATTACAAGGGCGAGAAGGTTCCCACGTTTGAGGAGGCTCTCGCGGCCATCGCAGGGCGCGCCTTGCCGGACATTGATTTCAAAGCGGGCGATCCGGAGAAACTGGTTGACGCGGTGCGCGACGCCGGGTTGCTGGGCAAAGTGACCTTGTACTGCGGCGACTGGGAGAAGCTGAAGGCCGTATTGACGCTGGATTCGGGATTCATCATCCGGCCGACCGCGCCGAAAGGACTACCGGGACTTGCGGAGTTGGTCGCGGAATTGAATCCGCCTATCGTCAACATCGACTGGAAGTACTTCTCCGAGGAATTGGTGCGCGCGATCCATCTCGGCGGACGCAAGGCTTTCGTGAACACCATGGGCGACGAGGATAACGCGGTAAGTATGGTGCGCGCCATCGAAGCGGGAGCCGATTACATCCAAACCGATCACCTGGATGTCCTGCTGCCACTATTGCGTCAGCGCGCTCTGCACAAATAGGGGCGCGTCATC
>JAHDWY010000623.1 GCA_023384315.1 Candidatus Hydrogenedentota bacterium
CGCCCGACGACTACACCGGCGGCTACAGCGGCTATCGCGGATCGGGGTTTCAACACCTGTTCAACGTGCAGCGCGCGACCGACGGTCCCGTCGTCGGCGAGTGGACCCACGAGAAGGATCCAAACGCGAAACTGCGCATTCACCTTCTGGCGCCCGACGTAGAGACAATCCTGGCCGACGCACACGTGTCGCCCGTGAAGCAGCACCAGATTCTGAAATACCTCATCGCGCGCCGGTCTGGCGAACCGTTGCAGTCCCGTTTTGTCAGTGTCGCGGAACCCTTCTCGGATACGGCGTTAATTCGCTCTGCACAAATGATCGAACTCGCGGAAGGCGGCGGTGTCGCGATATCAGTCGCGCTCGAAGACCCCGCCCGTTCACGCGATATCGTCATCGTAAATAGCGGCAGTGAGAAGGTCCGCATTGCCGATCCCGCGATCGAAACCGACGCCGCGTTCGCTATCATTCGGTTCTCAGGCGAAGAAATCACGCACCGCTGGTTCACAGGGGGAACCCAGCTCACGGTTGGCAGCGATGCCTTGCAGCATGCGCCGCAATTGACCGGTGAAGTTATCACGGTCGATCCTCAAGACGGTTTGATACATATTCATGCCGACGCCGCCAAGATCGATCTCGATTCCTTCACCGGCCGCGTGGTCCATTTCGAGAACGGCTTGCGCCGCACGGCGCACGTGATCGAATCGGTTGAGCAGACGGACAGCGGACTGGTGATTACCGTGCGCGATGATCTCCGCGTAGGGCATGTACGTATTGCCGAAGTCCTGCCGGAAGGCCTTCTCACGCGAACCGGGCTCGCCTTCGCAGCCGTCTACGATGGCGCCTACGTCAGCGACTCGGACTTCAGCGTCTGCGTCGCGTTGCGCAGCGTCGACGACGGCAAGCTCGCGTTCGTGACGCCGGTAGAACAGGACAACCCGTTCGCTCCGGGCGAAGACGCCTGGATCGTCAACGTCGGCCGCGGCGACCGCGCGGAAGTTACCGGTGTAACTTCTATCGCGACGTCTCCATAACATTGTTGCGCATACCCTGTGGTATGATGACGGCGAGCTACATTCAATGCCGGTTATATCCGGTGCATTCAACCAATTCAGAAGGGCGTTCATGATTGTAAACGTGGAGGGACTGGGGGTCATTCTGGTCGACCACGGGTCGAAATTTCAGGCGGCGAACGACATGTTGATCGACGTGGCCGCCGATTTTGGCGCCGCCACAGGAGTCGCCATTGTCGAACCTGCGCACATGGAGATCGCGGAGCCGACGCTCGCGCAGGCCTTCGCGCGCTGCGTGGAACGCGGCGCCAAACGTATTGTGGTGGTCCCTTATTTTCTCGCTCCCGGCCGCCACAGCACTAGCGACATTCCCCGCATGACTTCAGAAGCTGCCGCACCATTTCCGGACGTACCATTCTCGGTTGCTCAACCACTGGGCGTGGACCGGCGCATCTCGGAGATCATGGCCGGTCACGTAGTGCGGGCCTTGAACGAACAGGCGCAACACGATGAGTAGCGTGGTATTGGCCTGGCGCGAAGCGCTTGGTCCTGACAAGGTCGACGCCTCCGAAGCAACGCTGCAACGATACGCGCGCAGCACGCAGGCCGAGGGCACGATTCCCTGCTGCGTGTTGTATCCCATGTCCACCGAAGACGTGCAGGCCGTCCTGCGGGTCGCGTCGCAACACAACACCGTCGTCTATCCCATTTCGCGCGGCAAAAACTGGGGCTACGGCGACGCCTGCGCGCCCACGGACGGCGCGGCTATCGTCGATCTAAGCCGCATGAACCGCATCCTCGAAGTCAACACGGAATTGGCCTACGCCGTCATCGAACCCGGGGTGTCGCAG
Organism: Candidatus Hydrogenedentota bacterium; assembly: GCA_023384315.1. GTDB lineage: Bacteria > Hydrogenedentota > Hydrogenedentia > Hydrogenedentales > SLHB01 > JAHDWY01. The sequence goes on from JAHDWY010000623.1 coordinate 1,862, forward strand.
GGACAACTCTACGATTACCTGCAAGCCAACGACACGGGCCTCTGGATGGACTGCACGGGCGCGGGACTCGATGCGAGCCTCGTAGGCAACACCCTCGATCGCGGCTTCGGCCACACGCGCTACGGCGATCATTTCCTCACCGCATGCGGCATGGAAGTCGTGCTCGCGGACGGGCGCATCGTGCAGACCGGCTTCGGCCACTATGCGAATGCGAAGGCCTCGCGCGTGTATCGCTACGGCGTTGGACCCTTCATCGACGGCCTGTTCTGCCAGTCCAACTTCGGCATCGTGACCAAGCTCGGCCTCTGGCTCATGCCCAAGCCGGAACGCTTCTGCTTTTTCTACATCACCGTGCCGCGCGATGAAGATATCGGCCCTATGGTCGATGCCTTACGTCCACTGCGCATGGATGGTCTCCTACCCGGCGCGCTGCATATCGGCAACGATTACCGCATCTTCAGCAGCCGCGGCATCTATCCGTGGGACCGGACCGGCGGAGTGACGCCCTTGCCCGAAAACGAGCGCCTGCGGTTACGTTCCGCCATGGGGATCGGCGCGTGGAATGTCGGCAGTGCGTTTACGGGACCGGCCGGACACGTACGCGCGACGCGGCGCGCCTTGAAAAAGGCCGTCGGGTCGCTCGGCAAATTGATTTTCGTCAGCGATCGCAAGATGGACCTGATCCGTTGGGGCGTGCCGAAACTAAGCCGGATGGGCTTTGCGAAGCGTCCCGCGGAGTTGCTGGATTCGTTGGAAACGCTGTTTTCCACCCTAAAGGGCAAGCCCACCAACGACGCCTTACGCGGGACGCATTGGCGCTTGCGCAACAGACCACCCCACGACTCGTCCGATCCCCTCGATTACGGCGGCGGGCTGCTTTGGGTCTCGCCCGTGCTGCCCATGACCGGCCGGGATGCGCTGCGTGTGACGGAGATTGTAGAACCCATCTTTGCCGAACATCGATTCGAGCCACTCGCCACCTTCACCATGATCAACGAGCGATCCATGGTTGCAATTCTGAACGTAGCTTTCGACAAGTCGAACGCCGAAGAAACCGAAACGGCCGGCCGTTGTTATCATGCCCTGTTCGACGTCCTCATGGCGGAAGGATACGTTCCATACCGCGCGGGCCTGAGTGGTCTGCCAAAACTGTCCAAAGCCGACGATCCCTTCTGGCAACTCGCGACCGACATCAAACGCGCGCTGGATCCCCACGACATCATCGCCCGCGGCCGCTACCTACCGCCGCTCGCCTAATCATCTATATATAAGCTTACTATGTCATATTTGACTTCAGCCCGAAAGAACATCCCCCTTGATCCCCCTTCAAACTTCAAAGGGGGAATTCTC
>JAHDWY010000624.1 GCA_023384315.1 Candidatus Hydrogenedentota bacterium
GGCAAGTGGGGGCTCGGCAATGAGGAAACGACGGGCGTGCCGAGCAAGCAGGGGTTTGATTACTTCTTCGGGTACCTTGACCAGGGCCACGCGCACAACTATTACCCCGACCACCTGTGGCGAAACGAGGAACGCGTCGAGCTGCCGGAGAACATCCAGAGCGAGACGGACAAGGGTGTCGCGGTCACGCGCGAGACGTACTCGCACGATCTCTTTGCGCAGGAAGCCCTCGACTTCATCGACCGCCATCAGGACGAGCCGTTTTTCCTCTACCTTGCGCTGACCACGCCCCACGCGAACAACGAGGGGGGACGTGCCACCGGCGACGGCATGGAAGTGCCCGACTACGGGAGCTACGCGGATAAGGATTGGGCGAACCCGCAGAAGGGTCACGCCGCGATGATTGCGCGGATGGACCGCGACGTGGGCCGGCTCATGGACCGCTTGAAAGAACTGGGGATCGACGAGAACACCGTCGTGTTTTTCACCAGCGACAATGGTCCACACCAGGAAGGGGGCGCCGACCCCAATTTCTTCGACAGCAACGGTCCGCTGAAAGGAATCAAGCGCGATCTTTACGAAGGCGGCATTCGCGTACCCATGATCGTACGCTGGCCCGGCACGTTGAACGCGGGACAGACCAGCGATCAGGTGTGGGCCTTTTGGGATTTCCTGCCCACGGCTGTCGAACTCGCGGGCGGTGAGCCGCCGGATGGGATCGACGGCATCTCCATGGTACAGACCCTTCGCCTGCATGGTATGGGCGGCATCAAGCCCATGCAGAAGCAGCACGAATATCTGTACTGGGAGTTTCACGAAGGCGGGTTCAAGCAGGGGGTGCGCACCGGTGACTGGAAAGCCGTTCGAAACGGGAAGGACGAGCCGCTGGAACTCTACGATCTTTCCACGGATATCGGAGAAACGAACAATATCGCGGCGGAACATCCTGACGTGGTCCAGCGCATCGAAGCGTATTTGAAGTCAGCTCGAACCGATAACGAACATTGGCAGGTGAAGTAATGACCGGCACGGCGCCGGTTCTCTTGGGGGAATACGTGATGTCAAGACTGCTACGAATCTTCTTGATAATGTGTCTTGCGGTGAGCTTTCTTGCTGTCGCTGAGGTCCCGTACCCGGAGGCCCTGGATCGCGCCGCGGTCACCTTGGCCACGTTGGACGATCCCATCAATGACGCGCTCCTGATTGGCAATGGCGATCTGAATGCGCTGGTGTTTGCCGAGGGCGACGATATTGTCATCCGCATTACGAAGAACGATGTATGGGACGCGCGGCTCGAATCGGCGTTGGATCCGCCGATCCCCACGCTGGAACGGTTGAAGGAACTCGGCACGGTCGGCCCTTGGGAGGACCGTACGCTGATTCTCCCCGAGGGCAGCACCTGGGAAAAGCCGGACTCGTATCACGCGAACCCCTACCCGTGCCCGCGGGCTTGTGGCGTCTTGCGGATCGCGGATGCCGCGGCGCCTCCACTGGTGGCGAAACTCGATCTGCGGCGCGCGCGCATCGCGATACACTCGGCAAGCGGTGATTACAGGGTCCTGATTCCCGCGGAATCGAATCAAATCGTGGTAGCGCGTTCTAAGGGGGCATTGGCGGCGTCGCTGGAAGCAATCGCGTCAGAGGGAATCCCCGCCGCCGAAACGGGAACGGAAGAGGGCGTTGTCTGGGTGACGCAGGACATTCCCGGTGATTTGGATTGGCCCGGCATGTCCTTCGCCGTCGCGATGGCGCAACACGAGGGCACCGCGGCAGTTTCGGTAGTTACTTCGCTCGAAAGCGAAACCCCGAAACGGTTGGCCATGACCAGCGCGCATCAGGCCGTGCAGCCGGCGCCGACAGCGAATCCCGGCTCACACGAATCGATCTGGGCGGACTTCTGGAGTAAAAGCGGCATTTCGATTGATGATCCAGTCCTCGAACGCGTGTGGTACCGGAACCTATACTTCCTGCGCTGCGTGTCAAAACCCGGCGTCGTGAGTACGGGACTCTTTGCGGGACTGCTCGATGACAAGCCCGCGTGGCACGGCGACTATCACACCAACTACAACATCCAGCAGACCTACTGGTTGGCGTATGCGGCGAACCAGTGCGAACTGACGGAACCCTACGACCGGCTCATCACGGAGTACCTGCCGCGCGCGCGGTGGATGGCGCGGACCATCTTCGACATGGACGGCGCCTACATCCCTCACGTGTTGTTCGCCTACGAACCGCCCGACCCCGCCGCTTGCAAATCACCCGGCGGCCGGCAGTACATCCACCACGAGTGGGGGTTCACACAAGGCGTGAATGGATTCAGCGTGCAGCCGCTGTGGTGGCACTACAAGTACGATCCTGATCCCGCGTTCCTGCGCGACGTGGCCTATCCCGCCGTGCGGGACGTGGCCGATTTCCAGGCCGACTTCGTCGACCAATGCGAACGCGACGGCGACCATGTTGTGCTCGCGCCGAGCGTATCGCCGGAGCATTGGGGGTGGAAGGAGAATTTCGAGCGGAACCGGAATTGCACCTTCGACATCGCCATTTTCCGCTACATCTTCAACGCCGCCATCGAAGGCGCCACGACGTTGGGCGTGGACGCAGAGAAGGTCGAGGAATGGCGTGCGGCGGAAGCGCTCCTGCCGGATTACCCCGTCTGGAGCGACGATCCGAACATCGTTGTAGACGTGGAGGACGCGCCGCCCATCGAATACAACATACCCGTGCCGACCACGCCGGTGTTTCCCGGCGATGTGGTGACCTTTGCATCGCCGGAGGCCGAGCGCGCGTTGTTCACCAACACACTCCAACATTTGCAGCACAACGGCAATAACGCGCCAGTGATGCTGGCCGTGACCCGCGCGCGCCTCAGCACGGCTGACGCCCACGAATTCCTGCGCACGGAGTTGATGTGGCGCGAGCGCCGCAACGGAACGCTGAGTTTCAATCGTCTCGACCCGCGTTTCCGGTTCAACGATTTCGGGCACTATACCGAGATGTTCGGCGCGGCCTTGCCCGTCATGGAATTGCTGCTGCAAAGCGTCGGCGACGTGGTTCGCGTGTTCCCCGCGTGGCCGTCGCATATCCCGGCAACTTTCGAAGATCTGCGCACCCAAGGCGGCTTTCTGGTTACCGCTACAATTGCGGAAGGAAACGTAAGCGAACTCCGGGTTACCAGTACGATTGGCGGCACGTTGCGCATCGCGCTC
>JAHDWY010000625.1 GCA_023384315.1 Candidatus Hydrogenedentota bacterium
GACTACGCCGGCGGGCTCGAGTTGCGCGCGATCCCTGACCAGGGCCAGTACTACGCGGTGCGCGGCCGCATCTTGCTGATGAGCGCCTCGCGCGACGCCCTCATCCGCGCGCTCACGCTGGCGGAAGGCGATCAACTGGACCAATCGCAGTTCGACGAATTGGCCCGTTCCGGCGGCGAGGATATCCGCGGCACAGTCGCCTTGGCGCCGGACCACGCTGTGGGCCGGTACTTTGAATCAGTCGCCTTCGCCATCCGCGTCGACGCCGATTCCGCTCACGCAAAATGCCGCGGTGTACTGCGCCCGCAAGCCGCTGCGGAACTCGGTTCGCTGATTGACGGCACCGGCCCCGCTTCGCTCAAAACGCCTCCCGAAGGGCTGGTCGCCGTCTCCGCGAACTTCGGCAAACCCGTGAAAGAAGTCTGGACCGCGCTCGGTGACGCTACCGGCGCGACACTGTTCAGCAAAAGCCAGTGGGAGTCATGGGCAAACGGCGCGCCCGACCAACCCGTGGACGTCGCATCCTTCCTCACGAGCCTCGTCGGCGATAAAGGACCCGGCCTCCGAATTGCCATGACCGGCATCGACGCCAACGAGATCATCCCAATGCCCATCCTGGTCGGCACGGTCGACGGGGACACGGGCGCGGTGAAGCAGATGCTCGAATCGATACCCGCGCCGCCTGAGGATATTCAACCGTGGGACTCCTATCCCCGATACGACGCCGAGACCGGTGTTGCGTTTGTCCCCATGTTCGGCGGACCTTCGCTGGAGCCGGCAATCGCCGTGAGCCGGAACATGATGTTCGTGGGCAGCAGCCAGGAATCGATGCGAGCGACCATGTCGAACGAGGCAACAGATCAGGATCTGCCGCAGTCGGGAAACCTGTACGTCCAGATTCAGCCCGCACCCCTGGTGAAATCCATGGTCGAATCCGGCCGGCTTCTCGCCGAGATCGACAGTCTCCGTGGCTTCACACAGGAGACCTTCGAGACCGCTGCGGCGTCCTGGATGGCTTCTGCCGAGAATATCGATACCATCACCGCACTTGCCGCCGTACACGGCGATGCCATAGAGTTCGAGTTTCGGGTCGTCTGCCCCACGGCTGCGGCGGGCCAGAACTAAACCAATCCTGGGAAAGCAATGGTTGACAAGCTAAACAATGAGAACGCGCCCAATTCGGAGGGCGCTTCGGAGGCCGATTTCATCGTCGATGAGGCGACCGACGAAGTACTCCGCTTGCATCTCGACAAGTTCGAAGGTCCGCTGGAAGTTCTCCTCTACCTCATCCGGTCGCAAGAGATCGACATCCTCGACATTCCCGTCCTCAAGATCACGGAGCAATACCTGCGATTCCTCGAACTCATGCGTGAGGAAAACCTCGAGGTCACCGGCGACTTTCTCGTCATGGCCGCGACATTGATCCAGATCAAGTCGCGCATGCTCTTGCCCGCCGACATGGAAACGGAGGAAGAGGAAGATCTCGACGAAGAAGATCCGCGCCTGGAACTCGTCGAGAAACTCCTCGAATACCGCAAGTTCCGCGAGGTAACCGAGCGCCTCCAGTTCCTCGAAGAAGAACGGCAGCGCTGGTTCGCCCGCGAAGTCAAACCCGTCTTCGAAAAACCCGCGGCGGAGGAAGAAGAACTTCTCGAAGTGACGCTGCACGATCTTATCCAGGCGTTTCGCGGGGTCTTGCGCTATTTCACGGAAGATCTCTTTCACACCGTCGAAGGCGAAGGCGCCTCCGTTGACGAGAAGATCGAGTACATCGAAGGCCGCCTCGCCACCGAAGGCAGCATTGCTTGGACCGATATTTTTAAAGAATGTCGTAGCCGCATGGAACTGGTCTGCTGCTTCCTCGCTATCCTCGAAATGTGCCGCATGGGCCGGCTCCGCGCGCATCAACATCACGCCTTTGAAGAGATTCGCCTCTTCCCGCCCGCGGAGGAATTGGAGGCTGCCGCGGAGAGCGCATCCGCGTGAAGTGGCCCTGGTCTCAGCGCAAACTCACGCCTCTTGGCCAGCGCGGGGAAGACCTCGCGGTGCGCCATCTCAAACGCTCCGGCTTTCGTATCCTGGATCGCAACGTCCAACTGGGCCGCTATGAGATCGACATCATTGCGCGCGAAGGCGACACCGTCGCCTTCGTTGAAGTGAAGACCCGCGTCTCGGACGACATTGCGGACCCCGAAGCGAACGTCACGCCCGACAAACAGCGCCGCATCCGTCACGCCGCCCACCGATATATCGATGCCCAAGACGACCCAAACACATACTACCGATTCGACATCGTCTCCGTGTTGATCCCCGACGACGGCCCACCCACGGTAACGCTCTACCGGGACGCCTTCCCCGATTTCCGCTGAAGAACATCCCCCTTGAATCCCCCCTTCGAAGGGGGATCAAGGGGGATGTAAAGCACCGGCGAATCATTGGGCTTACTCGAGAACTCCATCTCACCCGAGCAGCATTCGCGCTACCCTTCGATCTCCACCGGTACGCTCTTAAACGCGGGCGTGCGCGACGCGGGATCACAGGAACGCGGCACCAACACATTCGCTTCGGGATAGTACATGGCCGCGTTGCCGGGCCGGATATCGAGTTCACGCACGAGCACGTTGCTCAACGTACCCGCGCTGGTCCGCACGGTGACCGGCTGGTTGATCTCCAGTCCCAGCCGCGCGCGATCCGATGGGTGCATCATGATCACATCGCGTCGTTCCTGCCCGCGGTAAACGTCTTCCTCTTCATAGACCACCGTGTTGAACTGGCCCTCCGAACGCAGGGTCATCAACATCATCGCGCCATTCGTCCGGGGCGCGGGCAGCGATACAACGTGAAACTGCGCTTTGCCCGAGGGTGTCTTGAACGTGGGCTTGTGAAAGGTGCGGCCGGCAATCTGAAACTCCTGCTTGTGGCTCGCCACGTGTTCGATGGCCTCGTACCCTGGAATAACCTTTGCAATGGCCGCGCGAATACTGTCGTGTTGCTCCATGGCCTGCCAATCGATAGGACCCGGTCCATCGAACAGCGCCTGCGCCAACGCCGCCACAATCTCCACCTCACTTCGCGGGCCTTCATAGCGCGAAGGACCGCCGTCGCTCAGCCGCACGAAGTTGAACATGGATTCCTGGGTCGTGGACTGTCGCTCCTCGTCGCGGGCCAGCACGGGCAGGATGATGGTTTCCTTACCGAGCCC
>JAHDWY010000626.1 GCA_023384315.1 Candidatus Hydrogenedentota bacterium
GGGCGACCAAGCCCCTGCGCTCGTGCCGGTGCCGCGCGACGAGGCCATGCCGCTCTCGTTCTCCCAGCAACGTCTCTGGGTGCTGGATCAACTGGGCGCGCGCGACGGCGCCTACACCATGTCCGCCGGGTTCCGGCTGGTTGGTGAACTGAACTTTCGCGGCCTGGAGCAGTCCATCGCAACCATCGTCGCACGGCATGAGATTCTTCGCACCACCTTCGTCGATCGCGAGGGCGTACCCGCGCTTCGTGTTTCTGATGGGATCGCTTTTGGGCTTGAGACAGTCGATCTGACGGATCTCCCCGATGCGTCGCAACAGACCGAGCTTGCGTCTCACATGACCGCATTGGTCGATCAATCTTTCGATCTTGCGCAAGGTCCCCTCTTTCGCGTTGCGTTATATCGATTGGGTGACACCGAACACGTGCTCGCCGTAGCCATGCACCATATCATCTCCGACGCCTGGTCCATGGGCGTGCTCGTGCGGGAGATCTGCGCAAGTTATGACGCCTACGTTTCAGACGGCGAGCCCGCGCTTGTTTCGCTTCCGGTCCAGTACGCCGACTTCGCCGCGTGGCAGCGCGCGTGGTTGCAGGGCGCGGTGCTCGAGAATCAGCTCTCTTATTGGCGTGAGCACTTGCGGGATGCTCCGCAATATCTGGATTTGCCCGCCGACCATCACCGGCCGGCGGTACGCAAGTTCCACGGTGCCCGTGTGACGGCGAGCCTGCCGCCAACGATTGCGGAACGGGTGAAGTCGATGTGTCAAGCGGAAGGCGCGACGCAGTATATGGCGCTCCTCGCGGCGTTCAACGTGCTTCTTTACCGCTACACGGGTCAGTCCGATATCGTTGTCGGCACGCCCATCGCCAACCGGGGCCGACGCGAACTGGAAGGGCTCATCGGATTTTTCGTCAACACGCTCGCGCTGCGGACACGACTGGACGGCGCGCCCAGTTTCCGCGAAGTACTTGCTCGCGTGAGAGAGACCGCCTTGGCGGCGTATGCCCATCAAGACGTTCCCTTCGACCGGATCGTCGAGGAACTCGCGCCGGAACGCGACCTGAGCCGCTCGCCGATTTTCCAGGTCATGTTCGTTTTGCAAAACGCGCCCAAGTCAGAGTTCCACTTGCCGGGGCTTACGCTGAGCCGCGTGCCCACGACCAACGAACGTTCGCGGTTCGACGTTACCATGGCGATCAATGAATCGGCCTCCGGCCTGACGTTTGCGCTGGAGTATGATTCCAATCTCTTCGAATCCGCGCGCATGGATCGGATGCTTCAACACTATGCGCTGCTTCTCGAACGCGCCCTCGACGAGCCGGATGCGAGCATCGACGCGATCGAGTACCTTTCCGATGCCGAACGCGAACAGGTCCTTCACGCGTTCAGCCGGACCGCACCCGCGGTCGAGCCGGCGGACACCGCTATTGCGCGTTTCGAGCACAGGGTGGAGCAAGCTCCCGGCGCGGTTGCGTTGCGATACAACGGCAGTGAATTAACCTACCGCGAATTGAACGCGCGCGCCAACCAGCTGGCCCATCATCTCAAGGAGATCGGCATCGGTCGCGGGAAGCTCGTCGCCATTTCGCTTCCGCGTTCGGTGGAGATGATCGTCGCCATGTTGGGCGCCTTGAAAGCCGGAGCGGCCTACGTTCCTCTCGACCCGGGATATCCCTCGGAGCGTTTGCGATTCATGCTCGAAGACGCGCAGCCTCACGCGCTGCTCACCGTCTCATCCTGCGTCGAACGCGTGCCTCAACACCCGGAAACGATCTGTCTCGACGCCGCCCACGGCGAGCTGGATGCCATGCCGGACACGAACCCGGGCGACGGCCCGACGCCCGACGACGTCGCCTACGTCATTTACACTTCCGGATCGACTGGAAAACCCAAGGGCACGCTGATCGGCCACCGCAGCTTGACCAATCTCATGGCCTACAGCGCGGACGTCTTTGGGCTTCGCGAGGACCTTCGGGTTCTCCAATTCGCCTCCATGAGTTTTGACGCCTCTGTGTGGGAGATTTTCCCCACCCTCGGTTCGGGCGCGACCCTGGTGTTGTCCGATGCCGAGAGGCTGTCCGACCCGCATACGCTCACCGCGTTGCTGAGAGACGAGAGCGTCGGCATGGCAACCCTGCCGCCCGCCATGATCCGGCAGCTCGATCCGTCGAGCCTCCCTGACTTGGGCGTGCTGATCAGCGCGGGCGAGTCGTGTCCCCCTGAGTTTACGCGCAAGTGGACCCAGAGCCGGCGTTTCTTTAACGGGTACGGTCCAACGGAGATCACCGTCTGCGCGACGCTTTTTGAATGTGCGACCGAGTTTCGCGATGCCGTTCCCATTGGGTATCCGGTTCCCGGCGCGGAAGTCTATGTGCTGGATGCGAACCGGCAAGCCGTTCCGATCGGCGTGCCGGGAGAACTGTATATCGGGGGCCCCGTTTTGGCGCACGGCTACCTGAACCGGCCGGACCTCACCGGCACCCGGTTCCTGTCGATAGCGTTGAACGGAGATACCCAACGACTCTACAAAACAGGCGACCTCGTGCGGTTCCGCCCCGACGGTGCGCTTGAATTCCTTGGACGCGCGGACGACCAGATCAAACTTCGCGGATTCCGGATCGAACTGGGTGAAATCGAAAGCGCCTTGCGCGAAATCCCCGGCGTAGCGGATGCCGTCGTCGCCGTGAAATCGGATGCCACCGGGGATCCGCAGTTGGTGGCGTATACCGTCCCCGACGCGAATGGCGGCGCGAACGGCTGCCTGCGAGACGCGCTTGCCGCGGTACTCCCTTCCTACATGGTCCCCGCGGTGTTTATGGAGATCGCGTCGATTCCGCTTTCCCCGACTGGAAAGGTTAACCGCGCCGCCCTGCCAGTTCCCGCCGAGACGCGCGCCCCAGATCATATTGAAGCGCCAGTTGGCGAAGTGGAAACGCGGATCGCATCCATCTTCTGCGAAGTGCTCGGATTGAAGTCCGTCGGCAGGCGCCAGCGATTCTTCGATCTTGGAGGTCATTCGCTGAAAGCCACGCAGGCGGTCGCGCGGATTCGTTCCGCGTTCGAGTTGGAATTGCCCCTTCGCGCAATTTTTGAAGCGCCAACCGTGGCCGGTCTCGCACAGGTCGTCTCCACGGATCAATCGGCCAACGCAAGTACCGTCGCAGACGCGATTAATCCGGCGCCC
>JAHDWY010000627.1:0-322 GCA_023384315.1 Candidatus Hydrogenedentota bacterium
AAGCACGCGGGACAGGCGGAGATAACGTGCTTTCCTGCCTCCATGCAGGCCACGGTATGACGTGGATGATCGGGTGCGCCAGTGAACACGGCGACGGCGTCGATGTCCGGGTCGAGAATGAGCTTTTCCAGCGACTCGTAAGTCTTGTCGCACTGGTACGTCTGCATCAGACGGTCCCGCCGCTCGGGTATGAGATCGCTGACCGCGGCCACTTCGCAGTTGGGATGCTGATGCCAATGGAAGGAGCACCCGAATCTGCCCCCGACGACGCCCATGCGGATCTTGCGATCGGACGATAGCGTCCAGGCCGGAGTGTCGGTCA
>JAHDWY010000627.1:332-3182 GCA_023384315.1 Candidatus Hydrogenedentota bacterium
TTTGGCCCTAGAAAGAGCCATATGTGGATTAAAGCACAGGACTCGTAGCGGGGACAACGGCGAGGGTTGACGTTAAAATTGCATTATGTTAACTTAATTAACCAAGAACACTTCAGGATCGGAATTCCAGTCTAAAAACTCGGCAGTACTATGTATGCCACAGTTGAGAGGGGATTCAGGGATGGTGCGATCTATTGTATCAGGCGGAGGCCGCCTCATATTTGTCGTCGCATTCGTCGTGGCTGCAGGCCATGCCGAACTGCAGAACATCGCGGTCGGAGGAAAGCTGGAGATCTACGGGGCGTGGTACTCGGAGTTCTTCGAGCCGAGCGGCGGTCAGATTCGGATACCGGACTTCTTTCTTCCGGGCCGCGCGATTGGTCCCAACGGGACCGCGTCTGCAATACGCACGGGTGAATCGGGACATTCGCTGAGCTTTTTCGAACAGCGGACGCGGTTGTATGTGGATGCCGATTTCACGAATCACGTGAGGGGGTTTATCGAGCTGGATTCGATTGACACCTGGGGCGAGGATTTTCGGAGCGACTATCGGACGGGCGCGGACTCGCGCGTGTTTTCCGGGGACGACGTGGAGTTGTATCAGGCGTACATCGACGTGGACCAGATGTTTGGCCGGCCGCTTCATCTGCGGATTGGACGCCAGGAACTCGAGTTCGGCTCGGGCTGGCTGGTCGGGGCGGACCCTGGTCCAGATCCGTTCGTAGGGCTTTCCTTCGATGGCGTGCGGATGGACTACATGCTCGGGAATGTCCTGGTGACGGGATGGTGGTCGAAGGTTGCCGAGCGCGGCATTCAGGAGCAGGACGGAGACACGGATTTCATGGGGGTGTACTTGACTCTGACGGAGTCCGGTGGCATCGCGCGGAGCGCTCCGTTTCAGGCGCACGAGACTGTCTTCCCCATTCACGTGCTCTATCACACGATGCGCCATGGCCCCATGCGCGGCCGGGTGGAAGCACCGTCCGAAGAGGTGAGATTCGATCTCTACTGGATGCTTCTCCGTGATGCCGCATCCCGGAACGACACGAATTTCATCGCGCCGTTGGAGTGGTTGGAGGATGTGGTTGGTCTGGACAATTACGATGCGACAACGCTGCACACGGTCGGGGCTCGCGGCGCGGGTACGATTGGCGGATTAGATTGGGAACTCGAAGCGGCCTATCAATGGGGCGAAGCAGACGCGATGGGCGCATTATTCCGTCCGAACGGGCAGATCTATGGCGATGACCGCGCGTCCTGGAACGCTTGGGGTGGACATGCGGAGATCGGCTACACATTGGATGGGGAGCTTCAGATTCGTCCACATCTGGGTGCCGCGTATTACGGCGGCGAAGACAACCGTGACCTGAGTTTCCTGGAGTGGATTAACCCCTTCTATCGTTCCGAAGCGAGCGTGTCCTTTAACCGCCTGTTCTCGTCGTGGCGGGAAGATGCCTTCATCGATGGGTCGGCCATGACAAATTTCTGGAAGGCGTATGCTGGTGTTTCGATGACGCCGACGGCGGCTTTGGAAGCGGGCGGTTCTATCCTCTACCTGGAAGCCCTCGAACCCTTCGACCGTCCGAAGTCGGTTGGTGCAGGTAATTGGCGTATTCCCCTCGCGCCCGCCTTGGCATTCTGGACGGAACAGGGGTCGCGCGAGCTGGGATGGCAGACCAATCTCTGGTTGGTCTACAACTACACGGAGAATCTGTCTTTTGAGGTTGGCTGGAGCCATTTCTTTACCGGAGAGGGCGTGAAAGACGGCGCGTTCATCGATGAGAACGGTTTAACCTTGATTGGCGGACAGGACGACGCCGACGCGGATTATCTGTATTTCCTGACGACGCTGGAGTTTTAGCACCGGGATTTCGGCCTGTGGGACCGAACGGGCGGCGCCATTTCTCCCGGCAAGCCCTGTGTGGTGCTCTCCTTATGACGACACTTGCGGTGGAGCCGCGTTGTCGTCGATTGGAGGATCGGCGATCGCGGAGACGGTCACGCCGACGAGGTATTCCATGTGGTGACGGAGTTCGTGCTTGAGGTTGGCGACGATTTGTTGAAGCTGGCCCACGGACAATCCTTCATCGACGGCAATTTCGATCTCCGCGTACAGCTTGTGGCCCAACCAACGCGCCTTCACGTCGGTCGCTCGCCGGATACCATGGACATGCCCGGCGGCGTGGACGATTTCGTCGATGACGTTCGGTTCCACCCCATCGAGGGACCGGGTGAATACGGCACGGGCCGACTGCCATACGATGCCGAATATGGCGAGCGAAATTCCGATTCCGACCAGGGGGTCCGCCACGGGGAATCCAAGCCAGACGCCGACGGCCCCGAACAATACGGCGAGGCTGGTCCACCCGTCCACGCGGGCGTGATAGCCATCGGCAATCAGGGCGACGCTGTTTATCTCTTTGCCGACCTTAATCCGGAAGACGGCGACGGCTTCGTTTCCGATAAAGCCGATGATGGACGCGGCAACAACGGCCCATAAATATTCAATCGGTTGCGGGTGAATGAAACGGTCGATGGATTGGTAGGCCGCGACAACGGCGCTGAAGAGAATGATTCCCACGATGATCATGCCCGCGAGATCCTCAACACGCCCCAGTCCGTACGGAAATCGTTTGCTCGGTTTGACGCGCGCGAAGAGAAATGCGATCCAGAGCGGAATCGCCGTGGCCGCATCCCCAAAGTTGTGGATGGTATCGGCGAGCAATGCCACGCTGCCGGAAAGATACACGACAACAACCTGCAGAATTGCTGTGATCAGTAGGCCCACAAAGGACCATTTGATGGCCCAGATTCCTCGGTCCGTGGTGACAATTGTGGGATCGATTACAC
>JAHDWY010000628.1:0-1421 GCA_023384315.1 Candidatus Hydrogenedentota bacterium
ACTTTCTCTTGTGCGTCGACTTCCACGACATACTGCACGAAGTGTTCTCCCCCAAAACTCGCGATCCGGGGTGCGCTGTAATGAAGCTGCCGGTTCGTAGATGCCGGTTTTACCTCGTCAGGCTTCCCCAGTTGTTCCACGACTTGTTCCTCTGTCAGGCCCGTTAGATTCTGGGATTCGACGTCTGACTTTGTCACGCGATACTCTGTCGAGTCGCGAGACATTTCGCCCAGGTAGTTCCGCTGAAGTGTGACTTGTCGCTTTGGAGAATTGTAAATCCAGACAACCTCACCTGTCGTCTCAGCGACCCAAATAGGTGCACCAAATTGTGAATAGACCTTATCTATGGTCGCGCCAATGCGAACGAGATCCCATTCGATAGGATGGAAGTCGGGCGCATACTCGGTTGTTCCGCTGTACCGGAGTTCGTAGTAGCCGTAATACGCGGCGCGTGACATTCCGGTGATCCAGCCCGCATAGGCAAGGTATGAGGCAACAGCGCAAAGAACGATAAGCGTCAATGCCGCAATCGCGGGGAAGGAAACAATTCACTTGTTCGTTGCAAACTTTCGCATGGTCTCGACCTACCAGCTAAATAGCGGGTACTTATTCTCAGACACTTTGCCGAATGCGGGTCTCTTTTACGCCGCATTCCTACGGCCCAAACTGACTCAAGTCGCCCATGTTTTGATCGAGGTCCAGTACCGGTGATTTAGACGCGAACCACAGACTTCTCTCGGTGAGCGGGCTTTGCTTCGAAAGTGCGATTGCAACGCACCCATCGATGATTAAAGCCCGTTGACCGCATTTAGCAGATTCATCCCGGTCGCTACACATGGCCTGAAGGGCCAAAATACCCCCCAGCCCAAGGTTGCGTCGCGAAACGGCGCTACCCTGGGACTCCGGTTCTCTTAGTTCATTCTACCCTGAAAGGGTTCCATACTGTCACTACTATTCAACCCTTTCAGGGTAGGCCGAAGGGGGATACCACCAAACCCCGGGTAGGCCTTGCTGCGCGGCGGCCAACCCGGGGCTAGGAGTATATACGCCCGTTGGGCCACGGGATCGCCGCACTTAGTCCATTGTCCGTTCTAAACAGCATATGTCCACGACCGTCGCACATGCATGCGAGTGGCTCTTTCTTTAGCTCTATGCGCGTCTAAGAAGACTGTTGTCTCGCCCCTCCCGACCATCGTAGGGTATTCACAATGAACGGAGGACCCGCATGAATAGCACCGGAAGAACTGCAGCACTAGTGGGCACTATTTCGGTCTTCCCCCTCATTATTTTCGGCGGTGGGATCGTGTAGGCGTAGGGTGAGTGTTTGTATTTTTCGTTGTGAGGGTGGGCGGTCAGTTGCTTGTTTTCGGGTGGGGTGGGGGGGGGGGGGCTGTCGGGGGGGGGGGGGGGGGGGGGGGGGG
>JAHDWY010000628.1:1431-3173 GCA_023384315.1 Candidatus Hydrogenedentota bacterium
TTTGATCCGTTTTTGTATTTTTCGTTCTGACGGTATGATGAAAGTTGCTTGAATTCGGATGGACTAGCCAAGATGGCCAAATCCAAGTGGAGAATGCGAAAACGGCGTTGGCACCGAGTCATGTTCTGGCTCGTGATGGCGCTTGTAACGTTAAGTCTATTCGCACAAGGGTTGACTGATCTTCTGGTAGGAGAATTGGTCGGAAGCAAGAACTACTACGGCCAGCCGCTGGGCCCGATTCTGCAGTTGGTTGGTGTTACCGTGATAATCGTGGTCGCGTGTCTCGCAATATGGCGAGATAGCTCTCTGATTCAAATGACAACAAAGAGCCAGCATCTCAACCGCAGGAACCGCCGTTCCGCTGGCCGTGGGATTAATCGCATGTCGCAAGGCCTCCCGTGCTAAACGCTACGCGTCCAGTGCAGGTGCTATTCATCGCCGCATTCCTCCTCATCATCTTCGGTGAGGGAATCGTTCAGGCGGTCATTGAACTGAAGGGCGGTGAACGGCCGCAGGTGATTGACCTGTTCACGCGGGCACCGTCGGAGGCGAACCTGCGTTCCTTCGAGGACCGGCTGGAGAAGGAGGCGTGGTCGGCGCGGGCCTTGCGGCCGGCGCTGCAGGCGGCGCGGTTTACGGCGTACGGGGACCTCGGCGAGAAGGGGCTGTTGGGCCGCGAGAGGTGGCTGTTCTACCGGCCGGGCGTGGACTTTCTCATGGAGCCGTGGCCGCAGGGCATAGCCGATGCGCCGGAGGGGTCGGATCCGATGACGGCGATCGTGGCGTTTCGGGATGCCCTGGCGGAGCGCGGTATCTCGCTGCTGGTGGTGCCAGCGCCGGGGAAGGCGAGCGTGTATCCGGATCGGTTGAGCGGGCGTGTTGCACGGACGGACACGGACGTACACGGGCATACACGGACGTTATTTGAACGGCTGGACGCGGCGGGCGTGGCGCATGTGGATCTGTTTTCGGCGTTCGATGCGGCGCGATCGATTGATGGCGCTCCCCCACTCTATCTCGCGCAGGATACCCATTGGTCGCCGGAGGGGTTGCGGCTGGCGGCGGCGCTGGTGGCCGAACGCGTGGCCGGGGAGGGCTGGGTCGCGCGGGGCGATACGGAATATGAGGAGCGCACGGTTACCGTCGAACGGGAGGGCGACGTGGTGCGCATGGTGAACGCGCCGGCGGTCTCGGCGGCCTTCAAACCCGAATCGGTGGTGTGTACGCAAATCATGAATCCCGATACGCAGACGCCGTACGAAGACGATCCCGCGTCGCCCGTGCTGGTGCTTGGGGACAGTTTCCTGCGCATCTACCAGCACGACGAACCCGGGTCCGCGGGGTTTATTGCGCATCTCGCCAAAGAACTCAAGCGTCCGGTAACCTCGATCGTGAACGATGGCGGCGCGTCGACGCTGGTACGTCAGGAGCTGCAGCGCAAACCGGAATTGCTGGACGGCAAGAAGCTGGTCGTCTGGGAATTCGTCGAACGTGACCTGCGCTTCGGCATGGAAGGCTGGCAGATCGTGTCGTTGCCGCCCGCAACGAAACCCGCGACCCCGCCCACTCCTGCGGAAACCTCCTAGCGCGTGTTCCCGCTCCGCGCGACTTTGCCAAGGGTTCGCCGGGCTATGGTATAGTCGCAGTCGCGACAGGCTAGTGGTAGTTATGCGGAAAGGAGTTCGGGGATGCGGGTCCAGACGTTTCTTGGCAAGGTGAACATGGACGGGTTGAACCTCATG
>JAHDWY010000629.1 GCA_023384315.1 Candidatus Hydrogenedentota bacterium
GGGCAGACGTGCCCTCTTTTCCGGCGAAGATGTATCCGCCGTCGCTGGTCTGCTTCACCGATTGAAACAAGCAGGATTCGCCCGGAATGTCGCGAATGATCGACCATGCCAGGTTGCCATGGGCGTCCGTTTTTACGGCGAATCCATCGGACCACCCAAACGGGTCGAGCGGCGAGCTTTCGGTTTCTCCGGCGACAAGATAGCCGCCGTCGGCGGTTCTGATCACGTCGTAGCCGGCGGAATAATCGCCGTATTCTTGCATCCATTTGAAATCGCCATCCAGGTAAGTCTTGACGAGGCACATGCGTATCGAGATGCCGGAGGAGCCGTCACCAATCACCATACGCATACCCGCGATGGCATAACCGTTATCTGTTACGGCCACGCTTCTCCCCCCTTCTTCGCCGCCACAATCGATGTTACATGACCAGTCTTCGTTACCGTTGGCGTCGGTTTTGACGAGGTAATTATCGAGAGTTGAGTTCTGACCGCTGGCAGTGGAACCGCACAGAATGTATCCGTCGTCACTGGTTTTCGCCAGGTCGAAGGCCACATCATCTTCCGCTGTGCCGAAGGTCTGAAACCATGACAGGTCGCCGCTTGAATCTACCTTGACGAGGCACGCGTCTTCGCCGCCCGCGCCAAAACTGTCTGTTTCTCCGGCTATGACGTAGCCCCCATCGTCGGCTTGCGCGACACAATAGCCATAGTCGTACCCCGTCGCGCCGAAGGTGTAGTGCCACGCGAGGTTGCCGTTCCAGCTGATCTTCAGCAAGTACATGTCGCCGTTCCATGTGTCATAGGAGTCCGTCAATCCCGCAATGATGTACCCGCCGTCGGAAGTTTGTTGAATGTCATACCCATAGTCCATGCTCTCTCCGCCGTATAGCCGGACCCATCCGGCGGGACGTGGACAGCCGGAGCACGTGATCAGACCGATGGCCGCGATCAGAAGTAAACGATGAACACGGATGCCCATGTCAGGCTGAATTGGTGCGGCAGGAGTTGGGTTTCGCGGTTTGAGCAAAGTGTTGATGAGCGAGCATTGCGGCTGATCAGAAGTACTCATGATGTTCCCCCGGCCGTTTCTGGTTAATGGGTACGGCTCGACGCACTTCACGCGACTGCATATCCGCGGCGGCGCACGCGCGAATCGAAGTCAACGGCGAATCGTGGGCTGCGAAGGTGGATTCGCGGACGTGACCGCATAACATGAGTACGTAGGTTGGATTCCCCGCGAAATCAGTATATTGCGACTCCGAATTCTTGTAAATGAGTAGTTTGGTGGAATGTTTGCGATTGGCTACTTGGCGGCGGCTTCAGGAATATGCGTTCGGCGTGAGGCTTGCGGGTGCAAGGAGCACCGGCGCTTTCTTTTTTCGATATCGCTCCAGGTCTCGCAGTTTCTCCGCGACGGGCGAGTGTACGGTAATACCGAAGACGGGCGGTGCGACGTACTGCCGGATGCGGGATTTCTCGACCGCTTCGGCGCAGGTGGCGGCTTGTTCGAGATCGCCTCGGACCAATGACTCTGCGAGGAGGAGGTAGTTTGCGCAGGGTTGGTCTGGCGTCTTTTCGATTACTCCGCGGAGAATCGTCGCGGCCGCGTCATAATCACCGTCGAGCAGGGCGGCCCGCGCTTCCTTCGTTGCCTTGGGATTGCGGAAGTAGAACCACAGCAGCAGGCCAAGGAACACCAGATAACCGCCCAGCAGTAACGCCACCATCGCCCACGCAAACATGCTTGAGATCTCGCCCTCGATGGGTTGAAGCGGCCATAGTATGTACGCCCACATCGGCCAATACAGCGATACAAGCACACTCCGTGCGCGCGACGGCAACCGGAACCATTCGCTGAGGGGCACGTTGCCGGGTGGGGCGGCGGATCCGGCGGGGAGGGCGTCCAGAAACGCCTCCAGGGTTGGGTTGCTCCCTTCGACGTGTTTGAACCGGATCATGGGCGAGTAGACGTTGCCGGACACGTAGAGCAGGGTCTCGCGGCGTCCTTTGATGCGGCCGAACAGGAGCATCGCGACAGCGAAGACGGTGGTCACCACGAGCGCCCACACCACGGCCATTCCCAGGGCGTACAACGGCGCGTCCCGGTGCGTCCCCAACATCACCAGGGCGCAAATCGCAAACACCGGCGCGCCGAAAAGAGCCGCGTACGACACAAACGGGATCGACCGGATCACCGGCAACGCCGACCGCCGCAACACCGACACCCGCTCCACTGGCGCGATGACGATGTCCATGGACCAACGCCGGTAGGTCTTCACGTAGATAAAGATCCCGTCGCGCACCGCCATCCACCGGTGTTTGTCGATGTTAATGCGCTGGTTGTTCATGGCGAGACCTGGCTGACCGTCTCAGCCCCTACCTCTCCTTCGCCGTGGGCGTAGGCGACGAGTTTTCGGAAGGCCGGTTCGGAAGAGACGGTGTGGGCGAAATCGATGGCAATGACGCTGAGGCGTTCGCGGTTTGCCGGGCCGTTCATGGCGGCGCGATGGCGTGCGGCGGCGTCGAGGTCGCCGGTGGCCAGCGCGTGCGCGGTCATGAGGTAGTTGGCGTAGGCGTGGTACGGTTTCTTCTCGAGGATGTTGCGCAAGATTAGGGCCGCCGTATCAAGATCGCCTTCACGCAGTGCACGGCGTGCCGCTCGGGCGGATGCCGAGGGCCGGGGATCGATGACGAGGGTAACGATCAGTCCGCAGACGATGACTCCCGCGACCGTCACATAGAGGTATCTCGGGTCCGACATGCCCTCGACTTCCAACAACGATCCCACGAGCACAGAAAGGGCGCCCACGGCGTAGATAGAATACTTAAGAACGCTGCCCCAGGATGCTGATAACTCCATGACGCATCCCATCACGGGCGCCGCACTAGCATCCGATTCGACGCGTTGGAGGTGGTCCAGGAGTTCTTCGAAGGCGTCATCTTCGCCCTGCACGCGGGTAAATATGAGACGACGCTTGCCGCGATCCGTGGTCACGGCGATCTCGGTTTGGCACTTTCCCTTGCCAAGGGGCCAGCGGATAACATTCGCTATGACGAAACCCCCGATTAGTAGGGCAAGCCCGGACGACCGGAGCACCTCGGGGATTGTTGCATCAACAAACGCCATCGCAATCGACGGAAGAACGAACACAATCAGAAAGAACATCACAGCG
>JAHDWY010000630.1 GCA_023384315.1 Candidatus Hydrogenedentota bacterium
CTGGTCCGTTGCGACAAGACCGAGCACATCTACCGCATTCGCGCGCCCTATTTCGCGGACTGCACCGGCGACTGCCGGCTCGGCCTGGAAGCAGGCGTCTCGATGCGGCTGGGCCATGAGGCGCGGTCCGAGTTCAACGAATCGCTCGCGCCCGAACAGGGCGGACCCGAAACCCTGGGCAGCAGCATCCTCTTCACCTCGAAAGACTACGGCGAACCCATTCCCTTCGTGCCGCCGGCGTGGGCGCGAAAGGTGACCAAGGACCAACTCGAATTCCGCGGCATTCGCTCCTGGGAGTACGGCTATTGGTGGATCGAATGGGGCGGTGACTTGGACACCATCCGTGACAACGAACGCATTCGGTTCGAGCTGTTGTCCATCGTCATGGGCATCTGGGACTACATCAAGAACTCCGGCAACCACCCCGAGAGCGCGAACTGGGGCATGGACTGGGTCGGCATGATCCCGGGCAAACGCGGGAGCCGCCGCATCGAAGGCGCGCACGTGCTCGACCAGAACGACTGCCAGGGCGGCTGGCGTCAGTTCACGGACAGCGTTACTATTGGCGGCTGGCCCTTCGATGATCACCCCTCCCGCGGATTCGACGCGCCGAAGGAACGGCCCGCGCGCCAGGAGAAGATCCAGGAGCCTTTCAACATCCCCCTGCGATCGCTCTATGCAAAGGACGTGAAGAACCTGTTCATGGCGGGCCGCAACATCAGCGCGTCCCACGTGGCGTTTACGTCGACGCGGGTCATGGGCACCTGTTCCGCGGCTGGCCAGGCGGTGGGTACGGCTGCGGCATTCTGCGTAAAACGTGGGTTGGCTCCGGACCAGGTAGTGAACGACGCGGCGCAGATCGGGTATCTCAAGCAGGTCTTGCTGCGCGACGACCAGGCGATCCGCGACTGCGTCAACGAGGACCCCGGCGATATGGCGCGCGGCGCGACCGTGACCGCGTCGGGCCTTCTGGAGGAAAGCCAGCCGTCGAACATCCTCAGTGGCGTCACGCGCGATGTGCCGAAGAGTTGGCTGAATCGCTGGGCGGGCGCCATGACGGAGAACGGCGCGTGGATCGCGCTCACATGGAACGAGCCTGAGTCGATTGGTTTCGTCCAGATCACCTTCGATTCGGGATTCGAACGAGAGCTGACCCTGTCCGAACAAGCCAGCGCCATTTCGCGCGTCATCAAAGGTCCGCAACCGGAGACGATCCGGGACTACACGATTGAGTACCAGCCGCCTGACTCGGACGAGTATCGCGAACTCGTTCGCGTCACCGGCAACTTCCAGCGACTGCGCCGTCACGCCTTTGATGCGGTCGACGCGCGCAGTATCCGCGTATCCATTCAGGCGACCAACGGGTCCAACCTCGCGCGGATCTATGAGGTACGCTGTTACGCAAAAACTCCAACCATCGAAGCGTGAACGCCCCGTCGCGATCCACTATCATGACGGAGGGAGGGAGGAGCACTTATGAAGACCGTACGTGTCCTGGGCGTGCAGATGCCCGTTTCCAAGAAACTCGATGAAAACCTCGAACGCATTCTTTCGCACTTGAAACCGACGGATGCGGATTTCGTGCTGTTCCCGGAAATGGCGTTAACCGGGTACCACGGCGACTTCAGTCAGAAGGCGGTTGAACGGGCCTGGAGCCAGATTGCAGAGGCCTGCCGGCAGACCTACACGACGGCATTGGTCGGCACCGGCTCGAAAAACGGTGAGGGCACCTACATTCAAACGCGGGTCTACGGCGCTAACGGCGAACTCATGGGCACCCATGAGAAGATCATGGCCACGTCCAAGGACCGCGAGTTCTGCCGGCCCGGCGGGGAGCTGCGCGTCTTTCAGCACGCGGGCATCCGGTTCGGCTGTCTCATCTGCAACGACCTTTGGGTAACGCCGGGTTGCGGACCCTATCCCGATCCGCGACTGACGTATCAATTGGGCAAGAAAGGCGCGCAAGTCATCTTCCACAGCGTGAACTCCGGCGCGAGCAGCATTCATGCGCCATTTCACGAGTCGAATCTGGTGCTGCGCGCGATCGAGAGTCGAGTCTACATCTGCACGGCTAACGCCGCGACCAACGAAGGCCCCGTGAACTGCCCATCGGGCGTGGTATCGCCGGAGGGCAAGTGGCTCGTACAATGTCCACGCGACGGCGAGCAAACCTATACCTGCGACATCGAAGGAATCGCAGAGGAGTAGTTGAATTGAATCATTCCGTCAGTGGCCGCAGTCTTGTTCAGGTTGTTTTGGGTCTGATCGTTGTTTCCACGGCAGTAGCGAACTCGGCCATTGGGCTCGGCTTGGAGTTCAATGCGGATTCATCGCCGGACGACGGCGTTACGATACTCGAGAATCCCGAGCGCGTCTTCGACCGTGTGTCCATCGATGGCGTCGAAACCATCGCCCCTCTTCCCCACTCCGACTATTTCTCTCGTCATGGCATCGTCTTTCAGGTGGAAAGGGCATGGCCGGGAGAACCGGAGCCGGTCTACATCGTCATCGAACATCTGGACCGGGGTATTGCGCTAATTGACGTGTCGGCGAGTTTCGAGGGGAAGGAACTTCCAGTCACTCCGATCGCGGGATATACGGCCCTTGATAGCGGGCAGATTCGACGCGCCTTGTTTTCGATGCCAGAGCCTCCACCGCCGGGCACTCGATTCGAAGTCGTTGGCGTGAGCGCCTTGACCAAACTCACGGTCGTGCCGGGAAACACTCCGGAGTTGGTGGAGGCGGTCGTCGCGGAAATTCCGGTCGCCAAGCCGAAACTATCGCTGCAACGCCCGATTCAGTTGGTAACCACGGCGGGCGTCAATCCCAGAGGCGATATGGATCTCGACGCGACACTACACGCCATGCGCGAATTGAGTCCGGTCGCGCGCGCACTGGGTTTCACGGCGGTCGAAAGCTACGTGCGCTGGAATTTTGTCGAACCGGAACGAGACCGGTTTGATTGGAGCTTCTACGATGCCATCGTGAACGAGGCGCAGCGCCACCACCTGCAGTGGTTTCCCTTGCTCATCGTAGGCTCCGCGTACGCTTTGCCTCCCTGGTTTAAGAACTCCGAAGAGAACGTCGGTTTCGTCTGCCTGGAGCATGGCGAACGCAACAACATCCAGACGATCTTCGCCGATATCCAGCGGC
>JAHDWY010000631.1 GCA_023384315.1 Candidatus Hydrogenedentota bacterium
CCGCATGGACGGATTCTTCAACGACGCCATGCAAAAGACAAGCGACCCCGCCGCACAACAACGGATCGCCGCGATCAGCGAATATACGAACTACACCATGGACCTGTTCCGCGAGATGCGCGACGCGGAATCGGACGAGGAACGCGATCAAATCCGCCAGGACTTGGCCATTACCTTCGAAGAAACCCGTTCGCTGGTGCGGGATCAGCAGGATTACCTGATCGGCGAGGCCCTGAAAGAGAACGGCGTCTCCAACCCGCAGGAACAGCAAGCCCTCGTCAACGCCGTCCGGGAGACCATGGAAGATCCCTTCTTCCGTATGCCGGGAGGCGGCGGCGGCCCGCCCATGTGGGGCTTTGGCGATCGCGGCCGCGGACCTGGCGGTGACGACCGAGGCGGCGACCGGGACTAGCCCGATCTACGGCGTCTGGAAGTGGAGCGTCACGGTCTGTGGCGCGCCGTCTTCGGGCACGGTGCATAGGGCGGTGGCATACCCGTCAAATTTCCCGGAAGGGTGCGACAGCCACGCCAGTACGGCGTATTCGCCTGGCGGTATAGCCGTGAATTCAAATGGTCCCGACCCGGTTGTCATCGCGTTTGCCACGGATTCCTGGGAAACGGCTACGACGGTTTCCAGGGTAGGCTCACTGAAATTAACGGACGCCGGAACCAACATCAGCGGGATTTGACGATCGGCGGGCGCGCCGCTTAGGGTCCCTCGAATGGTTCCTTGCCCATTGAACTCCACATCACGGATCAGCGCGTCTCCGGGTGCGATCTCGAATTCCAGTTTTTGCGAGATCCCCGCGAATGGAGACCCGGTGGTGACTGAAGTTCGCAATGTGGCGGTGCCTGCGGCGACAGGCGCAATGACGTACGCACCATCCGGATCCAACTGGGTCATATGCATTTGTTTGCCTTCCGGAGATTCCACGGTCAATACCACGAAGCCCTGCGGGACAGGCTTTCCCTGAAACAGCACGCGGCCCTCGACGGATGCGTCCGCGACGGGAAATTCGAGCAGCACTTCGGTTTCCGCACCGGGTTCGACAAAGATCTTCTGGCTGAGATTATTGTCGCCCATGGGCGCGGTAGCTGTTGGCTTACCAATCGTCGTGGAAACGTTGTACTCGCCTTCCGGCACGTCCTCGAATCGAAATAGACCATCCTCCTTGACGCGCTGGCTCGGCGTCCCGAATGCCGCGGCTTCCGGCGACAACAAATTGGCGGCCATAAGATTGACTTCCGCGCCAACGGCGGGTAGTCCATCCAGCAGAACCTGGCCTGAAACCGTGCCTTGGTTGTTCCGGAGGACGATTTCGACGCCAGACGCGGACGTATCGTAACGTGCGGCGCCCATGCCGAAGTCCGCGTGCCACGCCGAGAGCACGCCGTACTCGTCTTTCAACGATTCGACGCGAAACCGGCCTTCGGCATCCGTCTTCGCAAGGAGTTGCGTCTCTCGTTCCGCGGCGATCTTGGGTATCCGTTTGGCGAAGAGAAACGCGCCTTCCACGGGCGCGCCGCGCTCGTTGACCACGCTCCCCTCGACAGCGAGGCCGCGTTCGAGCCGCGCGTCGATTCCGGCGACTTCACGGCCAGGAAGTACGGTGACCGGCGTGCCGGTTTCCTTGTACCCCTCCGCCGAAATAATGACTTCGTTCTCCCCTGCATCGGCGCCTTCGAGCCGGAACCGGCCTTCCTCATTCTCCACAAATACCGGTTGGTTGTTGCCTTTCTGCATACGGACGGAGAAGGCAGTAACGGGCATCCCCGTATCGGCGTACCGCACCTGCCCCGAGACGGTCCCCCAATCTTCGAGCACGATGTCCATGGGCCGCTCCACGGGTTCCGGCAGCGAGTCCATGTGAGTGGAAAAGTCCGGGTGCTCGACGCGGAGCATGGTAAGTGGTCCCGCATTGACGTCTCCGAGTTCAAAACGGCCATCGGGCGCCGAAGTGGTTTGAGGCGCAGTGCCGCTATGGCCCATTTCCCAGGCCCGCACGACAGCGCCTTCTACGGCGTTTCCACGCGTATCGCGGACGCGTCCGGCGAGGGTCCAACCCGCGTCGGCGCCGGGTTCGGAACCTGGCGTGTTGGCGCGAAGTTGAACGCCGCGCAGGTGCTGATCCCAGGTCACCTCGATACGTTTCAGGATGAGTGCCTCGTGGGGCGTCCATCCGTACATGTGTTCGTCTTCGCCGGGCTTGCGTGGATTCCAGGCGAGATCGTATTCGCCTTCGGCCATCCCTGAGAGGACAAACTCGCCCTGTTCTCCGGTCTTGGCAAAGCGGGACCCGATGTACAGCTTCGCGTTCGACCGGGCCATAACATTGACGTCGGCCAGGGGGTTCCCGGTATCGTCCGTGAGGACTCCCGCTACGCTGGCGCCGGGACGAAGCTCGAGCCGAATGTTCTTCAGTCCGCCTTCCGTAACGGTCACAGGTCCGGCAACGCCGCTGACCAGAGTCTGCGGCTCGGGAGGGATCGCTTGCTGTTCGCCGATCGCCTCGACGCGGATGCCGGGGCGTGTGCGGCCCTTCTCCGCGATCACCCGCACTTCGTCCGTCACGGGGAATCCGCCCGCTTTGAACCAGCCGTTTTCGGCGGTTCGCACGTTGACAAAGGTTCCTGAACCATGAACCATTACCACCGCGTCAGCCACGGGCTTTCCGTCATCAATGACAAATCCGGAAACGGTCTCACCAACGATGGCCTCGAATTCGGGCCCCGCCTGTGCGTCAGCGCCGGTAATCTCGAAGCGGCGCACCGACTCGTTCCTGACGAATCGCAGTTGCACTTCGTAGTCCTGCGGATCGCCGGGGTCGCGCGTTTCCCAATCGCTTCCACAGAGGAGCTTGTACCGGCCTGGCGACAAACCGGCGATGCGGTACCGGCCCTCTGCATCTGTATGCACACGCTCGTCGTCGCCAAACCGGAAACTGTTCGCGCCGTCGTCGGGCTGGCACACGAGATAGACGCCTGGCAACGGCCGACTCGTGTCCTGCTCGCGCACGAAGCCTTCCACCGTTGCACCCGTGGTCGGCGCCGGAGTGGCCGCAGTGGGTACAAGCGCGGGTGTGGCCTCGCGGTCCACACGCTCCGGTGCAGCGGGAGATGCCGCCGATGGACGCGCATCATTGGAGGCGGG
>JAHDWY010000632.1 GCA_023384315.1 Candidatus Hydrogenedentota bacterium
GGATAGGCGCCGTCGATCTGGGAGATCTTCAGGTTGCGTTCATCGCAGTAGCGCTTCAAGGCGCGCGGATTCGATTCCAGCGAGATGCCGGGCTCATAGCCCATGGCTTGAATGAAGTACTGCCCGTGAATCGCGACAAACTCAAGATGCTCGATTCCGTGCTTGACGGCGGTTTCCGCGGCCTGCTGGAATCCTCCGCTGAGCGGACGCCAGTTGTCCGTATGCATGCCCAGTTCGATCATGACTGCCTCCCCCCCCGCGCGTTGCGCGCGATCGTGAACCGGGGCGCGTACGCGCGTGCGCATGAGTTGCAGAAGGCGCGTATCCCCCAAGACACTACGATACCGCGTCGCGGGGCCGTTGGCAATGCGCGAGCCGGTGGCGTTCCCGGCGACTATTTGTTTCCGGCGCGGGATACGGCGCTCTTCAATGGCGGGCGCACGCGATGGTGGTAGGGGTCATCGGTTTCCAATTCGCAGTGGTAGATTTCGATGAGCCGCAACATGGCGGCTTCCGCGGCGGGCGTCTCCAAACCATCGCCGGCGAAACGTTCGCGATCGAGGATGGCCCGCAGATGGAGAATCTCCCAGCGCCAGTTTTGCCGGACCCATTCGGGCACCCGGGAGTTCACCGATTCGGCGAGATCGTAGGCGCGCAGGACGGCGGCGGTGTCGACAGGCTCCTTCCGGTAGGACCGGCTCGCCGAGTCTTCCAGTAGTTCGACCAACGAGAGAAGTTCCGGCGTGACTCCCGCGCCAAACTCATAAGCGATGTATTCTTCCAGGGTCTCTCGCGCGGACTGTTCCGGATTCCAGTAGAACTGCAGCACCGCGGCTTTGTTCATGTCTTCGTAGATGCCTTCGCTGTACGGGAATCCGCCGTGCACGACGTGTTTGACCTGGTCCCAGAGGCGTTGGAACCGCGCGGGCAGGGGATTCGCGCCGTAGCCCCCCCAGGGCGAGTTCCCCCACATGCTGATCTCCGGGAAGTTGAGGAGGGGCCGGCCGCCGGGCACGCCGGAATCCAGGGGATAGCGCGGGTAGTCTTCATGCGCGTCGGCGAGGATGTAATCGAGCCATTCACCATCGGCGCTGAGGTAATCGGTGAGCCCCTGCCATTCACCTTCCGGCGGCGTATCGAACATCCACGTGCTCAGTACCGTCTTCAGTTCGGGGAAGTACTCCCGTCCGAGCGCCGCCTGGTCGCGAGAGAGTTTCAGGTAGCCATTGCTGCCCCAGGGGCTGCATTGTTCGCAGGCACAGCCGCCCTCGTCGTAGGGCCAGAGACAGACGATGTCCAACCCCACATCAGCCAACTTCTCGTAAAGAAGGCGCGTATTCTCCATGATGTATGCGTGGCCCTTCGGGTTGCTCGGACAGATGGGATGGCCGTGGTTGCCTCGCCGTCCCAAGGGGTCCGGGAGGGGCGTTGCGCGGATATCTTCGGGGGCGTCGATGAACAGGGCGTTGTTGATGCCGGTGGTGAATTGAAGTCCGAGCGCCCGTGCGGTTTTCGCGTACCGGCGCAACATGGCCATGGCGGGTGCAGCCTGTGGATCGTCCCAGTTGTGAAGGTTGATCATGGGGAAGATTGCCATGACGGCGTTCACGCCCCAGAGGGCGAGGTCTTCCATGTAGCGGGCAATTTCCGCTTCGGACGCCTGGTGGTACCAGTTGTGAAAGTGGGTGGCAAAGTACATGCCGCGAAGGGTTCCCTTCGGGGCGGAAGTTCCCCGCCAGGCCGACGGCTGAAACGCGCCGTCGTAGCGGCTGGTTCGGAGGAACTTGCCGACGCCGTAGAGCACGCCACGGGAGGATCCACCGGAGATGCGGATCACGTCGCCGGCGTCGTCGATACGAAACGCCTCGGTGGGCAATGCGCTGTCAACCGCGAGGACGACTTGCGCGTCGCCGGACACCAGCACGAGCCGCTGCGGGACGCGCTGCTCGATCCGGTCTTTCAGAATCCCGAATGCCCGCGCGACGAGCGCGTCACCCGCCCCGTCGATGCTGACGCGAATCGCGGGCGCGGAAGGATCCGGCCGATCGGTCTGGTTGCCGGTATCGGCGGCGAGTTGCCACGGCAGCGTCAGACTGGCGGCTGAGAGTCCGGCGTGCTTCAAAAATGTTCTGCGATCCTGGGCCTTCATGTGTGGGTCTCTCCCCCATCGCTTTTTGTTAACGACGTGATTGGACAATCGGCTCGAACACAATTCGCGTACCCTTGCGATAATCCTACCCGACCGAAATGCGGGAATCGATATGCGGTACAAAGTGGATTGCAAAGCCGATCGTGCCAAGACTAAAGTACGCGGCATCAGCACGAAAGGGGATTCTGCCATGAAACGAGTAGGGACGATTGTTGTTGCGTTGATAATTGGCGCGGGTCTGGCGGTGAGCGCGGCCGGTGCGGAACCGGAGAAGAGCGCGCTGGAGACGGACCCCGAGGGGTGGATCGATTTGATGCCGAAGAAGGGATTGGAGGGTTGGTCGCGGGTACCGGTGCCGCCGGGGGATCCATTGGGCAAAGAGCAGTGGCATGTGGATGCATCCGGCACGGTGCTGGTGTGCGAAGGCGACGGCGGCCACGACATGCTGCTCTGCGAGCGCGCGTTTGGCGACGCGATTTTTCATGTCGAGTTTCGGTATACGAAGGTGGAGGGCGTGAGCGGATACAACAGCGGGGCGTACGTGCGGAATTCGGAGGACGGCGCGATCTGGCATCAGGCGCAGTTCGGCGACGCGAACGGGGGTTACCTGTTTGGGGAAACGGGGACCGAGGATGGCGGGAAGCGATCGTTCAGCACATCGGGGGAAGTGACGGACGGACGCATCAAGCCGGCGGGCGAGTGGAACACGTTGGAGATCACGGCGCGCGGGAACACGCTGACGTTGTGGGTGAATGGCGCGGTGACGTGCGAGGTGAAGGACTGCGGCACGGCGAAGGGGCTGGTGGGCGTTGAGGGCGAGGGGTTTCGGATCGAGTTTCGGAATCTGAAGGTGAAGGAGCTGTAGGTGCGGGGTGGGCGCAGGATTAAGACACGGACACACACGGACACACACGGACACACACGGACACACACGGACAGCAAGGACAAGCAAGGACAAGCAAGGACAGCAAGGACAAGCAGAGACAAGCAGGGACG